>JAQVFD010000009.1 GCA_028697435.1 Clostridiaceae bacterium | reverse complement strand
AATCGGTGCATCCTTCTCCGAGCTTCGTCAGGCTGGTATCGAGGATTATCTCAAAGAGCATTGCCCCGATATCAAGATCCTTGACTATCAGTGCTCTAATCAGGACCAAAACACAGCAATGACCATTACCGATAACTGGCTGACCAAGTATGCTCCTGGTGAAGTTGACGGTTTCGTGGTTGTATCCACCTATGACGGACTTGGCGTTGCCGATGCTATCGAAGCAGCAGGTCGTGATGAGCTTAAGGGCAAGGTTGTAAGCTTCGACTATCCCCCCGAAGTTCTTGAAGCTATTAAGGCCGGCAGAGAATTTGGTACTGTAATACAGGCTCCTTATACTCAGGGTTACGTTGGCATGACTGTTATCGATCAGTACTTCACTGAGGGTCGTGACAAAATTGAAGCCAATACTTGGACCGAGTTGCCCGTTGTTACCGTAGATACTGTTGGTCAGTACCCTGAAGCAGCGTGGTAAAGGTAACTTATCGAACAAGTAATCAACAATAACTGGTACTAAAGAAACAATAGGAGGAGTCCGTTAATGCAAAAGCTTCAGTTTATAAAAATAAGTAAGAAAAATAGAGCATGGACTATGGTGTTGGTTTTGATAGGTATGATAGTGTTGAGTGCAATAATCTCTCCAAATTTCCGTACCCCAAGAAACCTTCTGAATATACTGAATCAGAATTCAATATACGGAATTATGGCCCTGGGAATGGGTTGCATAATGCTCACCGGCTCAATTGATCTTTCCGCAGGTTCTATTGCCTGCCTCGCAGGCGTGTTGGCTGCGCCGATCTTCGGTAAATATGGAATGGCAGCTGGTTTTGCAGTAGGGATATTGCTTGGTTTTGTACTCGGTCTGATTAACGGACTTCTCATTACTAAAGGCAGAATAGCATACTTTGTTGTCACTCTTGGTATGATGCAGGTAGCACGCGGTATTGTATACGTAATAACAAACGGTGTGCCTGTTCAGGGAATACCTACGGAGTTTAAAATAGTTGGCATGGGCAAAATTGCCGGATTCTTCCCCGTTTCTGCTTTGATCTGGCTGGTTCTCGCAGTTGTTATGGCACTGTTGCTGAAATATACTCGCTTTGGTCAGTATGTTTACGCTTTGGGCGGGAACGAAAGAGCAGCATGGTTATCCGGCGTAGATAAAGATCTCATAAAGATAATGGTTTATGCAATTGGCGGCGCTTTCTTTGCTCTGGGCGGTTTGGTATTGACTCTCCGCGTTTTGATGGCTACTGCTGATGCTTGCCAGAGTTATGAAATGACTGCTATTGCATCCTGTGTAATCGGCGGTATTGCAATGGACGGTGGTCAGGGCAATATTCTGAGCTCTATTATCGGTGCGCTGATAATGGGTCTTGTAATGAACATGCTCCAGCTTATGGGGATTTCCAGTTATTGGCAGCAAATCTTTACCGGTGCAATAATTATTGCCGCAGTTGCTGTTGATAGCATTTCTTCTAAAAAGTAAAGATAGGAGATATTGATGGTGAATGAAAAAATAGTCCTATCAATGGATAACATCACAAAAACCTTCGGAGGGGTACCGGCGATAGAAAACGTATGTTTTCAACTCGAAAAGGGAGAAGTACATGCACTGATAGGTGCTAACGGTGCCGGTAAATCCACTTTAATGAAAGTAATGAACGGTATCTATACCGGTTATACCGGTGAGATTATTTTAGATGGGAAAAAGGTAGAGTTTCATAATCCTATTGATGCGCAGAATGCTGGCATAGCAATGATACATCAGGAATTGGATCTTGTTCCACCAATGACTGTATACAGCAATATTTATCTTGGACGTGAGCCTGTTAAGAACTGCAGGGTAGATTTCAAGAAGATGGAGAAGGATGCCCAGAAGCTTTTGGACGAATTGGGATTCAAAGTTTCATCTTCGGCAATAGTTGCAGACCTGTCACCGGCTCAGCAGCAGCTGGTCCTTATTGCTCGCTGTGTAGCACTTGACGCACGCGTAATCGTTATGGACGAACCGACATCTTCACTTTCATTTAATGAAACTGAAGAACTGTTCAAGATAATCAAGGATCTGGCTAATAAGGAAAAGAGTATTATATACATTTCGCATTATCTGGAAGAAGTTTTCCGTGTATCAGACAGAATTACTGTTTTGCGTAATGGAAAAAACGTTGTTACCGAGCTGACAGAAAATTGCACGGTTGAAAAGCTTGTAAAATGGATGGTTGGCGATATTGAAAGCTTCAATAAGAAGTATATTCGCGAAAATAAATTCGATGAAATTTGTATTGAAGCAAAAAATTTCACGCAGCTCCATGGTTGTGTTGAAGATGTGAGCTTTGCTTTGCACAAAGGTGAGGTTCTGGGTATAGCAGGTGTTGTAGGTACCGGCAGAACAGAATTGGCTAAGATGATAATCGGAGCAGAAAAGAAAAAGTCTGGCACGATCTATCTGAATGGCAAGAAGCTCAAACTTCCTAACCCTGCTGTTGCAGTAAAGAATAGTATTGCAATGGTACCGGAAGATCGTAAGCTTGAAGGTCTGATCACAAAGAGAACAATTGCAGATAATATTTCAGTATCTTCATTTGGCAGGCACTTGAAAGCAGGCTTTATTGATTACAAATTATCAAATGAGAGCGTAGATAAGATGATCAATTATATGCACGTACTCTGTACCGGACGTGACCATATTGTAACTGCTCTTAGCGGTGGTAATCAGCAAAAGGTCATAATGGGGCGTTGGTTGAATGTAAAGCCCAAAGTGCTTATTCTGGATCAACCTACACGAGGAGTTGATGTCGGTGCAAAAGCTGAGATTTACGAACTGATAAATCAGATGGCTGAAGAAGGAACATCAATTCTGCTTATCACGGATGAAATGGAAGAGATGATCAATCTTTGTGACAGATTACTGATAATGCGCAGGGGTAAGATCATAGATGAGTTTGATAACAGCGGACGAGTTCTCACTAAAGCTAAACTTTTGGAAGCAATGGTGGGTTAATTAAAAAATACCAGCAATAAGGAGAAGTTAATATGAAACACGTAGAAAAGACAAACAAGTTCTTCATTTATGAAGAGAGTAACAAGCCTGTTATGAGCATCGATCCTGGTGAAACTATTTCTTTCTCCAGCGAAGACTGCTTTCAGAATCTTTTGACTGATTGCAGCATTGTAAAGACAGACCTTCTAAATAAAGGAATTACTATCAATCCTTCCAGCGGCCCCGTGTATGTAAACGGCGCAATGCCCGGCGATACTCTGAAGGTACATATCGATGATATTCTGTTGGATGATCAGTATGGAACCCTTGCAATAATTGCCGAAGAGTTTGGTGTACTCGGTAAGTATTTCGACAAGGAAGAGACCATTAAGGTTGATCTTACCGATGGCGTTGCAAAGTTTTTTGATGGTAAGGCAAACCTTAAGATTCGTCCCATGGTAGGCGTTTTAGCAGTTACACCTAAGGGCTACGGTGCTCCTACCAGCACTCCCGGCACTTATGGCGGAAACATGGACTGTAAGCTGATCAATAAGGGTACTACCCTGTATCTACCTGTAAGCGTTGAAGGCGCTCTCCTTGGAATGGGAGATATCCATGCTTTGCAGAGTGATGGCGAGATTCTGGCTGCCGTCGAATGCCCTGGTACTATCACTGTAACCGTAAATCTCATTAAGGATCGTCATGAGGAATGGCCCGTTCTGGAAACAGACGATGCTTTTTATGTAATCTGCTCAGTGGATGATATTGATGAGGCTAATAATTATGCCCTCATAGCTATGGCAGAGTTCCTTGGTAAGCGTACCGAGAAGTTCACCCAGAAGGAATGGATCGTTCTGATGGGTATAATCGGAGATTTGCAGATTTGTGAAATTGCCGATCCTAAGATGGCTTCAAGATTCAGGATCCCTAAGTTCTTGGATGAGAACCTTAAGTTCTAAAATACGCATTTAGTTGTGACAATCCTAGCTTAATTGACTTATGACAATGATGCATGGATTTACTCTATGCATCATTGATTTTAAAAACAATCATAACTGCTGAGAAAGCAATAAAATAAGTAATAAGAATGGAGAATAATAATGGAAAACAAAATTCGTAAACTTCTCGACGAAGGTAAGCCCACAGTAAACACTAGAATTTGGAGCACTTGGCCCACTATAGCTGAAGCAGCTGCAAGTTGCGGCGGATTTGATTACCTTGAGTTCCTGGCTGAATATTCTCCCTTCACCCTGCCTGAACTGGAAAACTTTGTACGTGCATGCGAACTTCATGATTGCGGTTCCATGATTAAAGTTGACTATCAGAATCGTTTCTTCGTAGCTCAGAAGGCAATGGGTGTAGGCTTCCAGGCTGTTCTGTTTACTGACCATCAGAATGCCGAGCAGGTTCGCGAGACCTTGTACATGGTATCTCCAGAAAGTCCCATTCATAAAGGCCGCTTCGGTTATCCCAATTCAAGGTGGCTTTGCTACAATCCCGAACCAAAGCAGATGGAGTATGCTGCAATGAATGCAAGTGTAGTAAAGGCTTTCATGATCGAGAAGAAGGATGCAGTGGAAGAAATCGAAGAGATCTGCTCTATTCCCGGCGTTGATATGGTTCAGTTTGGGCCTTCCGATTACTGTATGAGCATGGGCTGGAACGTATGTGACCACAGAAAAGAAGTTGCGGAAACTGAAAAGCATGTTATCGAAGTAGCTCTTAAGCACGGTGTACAGCCCCGCTGTGAGATTTACACACTTGAGCAATTTGAAGCTTATAAGGCAATGGGCGTACGTCACTTCTGTATAGGCGATGAGTTCGACATCCTGAAGGATTATTGGACCAATGTTGGTGGCACTGTTAAAGAACGTGCATCAAAACTTTAAAGAATCAATCAACCAGTTGCAGATTATAGAAAGGATAAAAAGATGACTAAGATAGTTATTTCCGGATGGGTACCCAAGCAGGTAACTGCTCCTTATGCCGACAAGGCTGAATTTGTATATCCTCCCGACGGACAGAACGAGTTTACTCGTAAAGAACTCTTGAAAGAGATTGTTGATGCTGACGGTTGCTTGCTGATGGATAACGAGGGCGACCGTGAACTGATCGATACCGCTAAGAACCTTCGTGCAATTGCTAATCATGGCGTTGGTTATGACAGCATTGACTGGAAATATGCAACTGAGATAGGTCTGCCTGTTATCAATACTCCTACTCAGGTTACCGAAGCTACAGCTGAACACACCGCATGCCTGATCTTCTCCGTAATGCGCAGTATTGCCCATTATGACAGAGAGGTTCGTGAGGGCAAATGGTGCAGCCCCAACTTCAGCGATATCAATACTCAGATTGAGGGCTCCATGCTGGGCATTCTCGGATTTGGAAGAATCGGTAAGAGGGTTTGCCGCAAAGCTCAGGGCATGGGCATGAAAGTAGTTTACTACGATAAGTTCAGGGCTCCCGAAGAAGTTGAAAAGGAATACGATGTAACCTACATGGATTTCGATGATGTAATTAAGACTGCTGACTGCATATCTTTGCATATGCCGTACTTTAAGGAAAACCATCATTTGTTCAATCTTGATAAGTTCAGGATTATGAAGCCTACTGCTTACTTTGTAAACTGCGCACGCGGTAAACTGGTTGACGAACAGGCTCTTGTGACTGCTCTGAAAGAAAACATTATAAAGGGTGCCGGTATTGACGTGTACGAAAACGAGCCCAGTGTTACCCCTGAACTCTGCACATTGGACAACGTTATTTTGACTCCTCACATAGCAAGCCTGACCATGAAAGCAAGAGTTGGTATGTGCTACGAGGCTCTTGACGGTATATTCGGCGTTTTGAATGGCGAAAAGCCCAGAAATGTGGTAAACCCTGAAGTACTGAAATTTTAACAGTGCCGGGCAGCTGTGTACAATCGGCATACAGCTGCCTTTTGATTTAAGTCAGATTCATTTTGTTTGATGTGAACGCAAGTACTATTTCAGTGAATAATTACATCGAGGGAGACATAACAACGCCCATCGGCGGATTTAAAGAGAGAGTGTTTTTCAGTAGAGATAAACCTCTGTTGACAAACAGACAATACACCGAAATGAAGACTATATTGGTTCATCTTGATGATCAGATATAAAAAAGGAGAGATAGAGAAATGACTAAGATTGTTGTTCTGGACGGTTATACGGAAAACCCGGGCGATCTGTCCTGGGACAGTTTAAAGGCATTGGGTGATGTTATGATATATGATCGTACAGCTTATCAGGAATCCGATCTCATTGCAGAGCGTATAGGGAATGCCGAAATCGTTGTTATTAATAAAACACCTATATCCAAAGCGACAATGGATAAATGCCCCAATATTAAGTTGATAGCAGTTCTAGCAACCGGTTACAATATTGTGGATTGTAAGTATGCAAAGGAAAGAGGCATCAGTGTAGTAAATGTTCCAACCTACGGAACCGCTTCAGTAAGCCAGTTTTCCATTGCTTTGCTTCTTGAGATTTGCCACCATATTGGTCATCATGACAAATCTGTTCATGCCGGAAACTGGGCTAATAGCTTAGATTGGTGTTATTGGGATTATCCACTGATTGAACTTGAAGGAAAGACCATAGGTATTATCGGATTCGGGCGTATTGGTCAGTCAGAGGGACGCATCGCAAAGGCCTTGGGTATGAATGTTATTGCATATGATGTATTTCCTAATGACTTTGGTCGTCAAATAGGTGAATACGTTTCTCTTGATGAACTGTATGAAAGAGCTGATGTTATTACGCTTCATTGCAATCTGACTGCTGAGAATTCCGGTATGATAAACAAGGACAGCATTGCTAAGATGAAGGATGGTGTTATCCTTATTAATAATGCACGCGGTCAGTTGATTAACGAACAGGATGTAACCGATGCTCTTAATTCCGGTAAAATAGGAGCAGCTGCTCTGGATGTAGTTTACACTGAACCTATCAAAGCGGATAACCCCCTCCTCGGTGCAAAGAATTGCATCATAACTCCCCACATCAGCTGGGCACCCAAGGAAAGCCGCCAGCGCATCATGGACATCACTGTATCCAACATCAAGGCATTCTCGGACGGAGCTCCTGTGAATGTAGTAACAAAATAAATTACGTTGTGATAGTATTACCCGATAGACGGTCATAGCCGACTATCGGATAATACATTGCGTTATCTTAATGGAGATATTAATATGAATGTTCGCGAAGACGCTTATAAAATAATCAATAATGCAATAGCGGATGCTATGCCGGATGTGGCAGTAAAATCTTTCTTGCAGGGTCTCGATATCCAGAAAGAAATATTACTTGTATCCATTGGTAAAGCAGGTTATCAAATGGCAAAATCAGCATATGAAGTACTGGAATATCGCATAGGAAAAGGTATCGTTATTACTAAGTACGGTCACTCGTCAGGAAATATTGGACCTATAGTTGTATATGAGGCAGGGCATCCGGTTTTGGATGAGAATTCTGTAAAGGCTACTGAAGCTGTTCTGGAAATGGTAAGAGGCCTCAATGAAGATTATGTAGTTATTTTTCTTGTTTCCGGCGGCGGAAGCGCGTTGTTTGAAAGCCCGCTTATTCCTCTGGCAGAACTTCAGGATATAAATCGACAGTTATTGGCTTGCGGTGCGAATATCGTTGAAGTAAATACTATTCGCAAGCGTCTTTCATCAGTAAAAGGCGGTCGGTTTGCGGAAGCTTGCGCCCCTGCCGATGTGATTTCCATTATTTTGTCGGATATCGTTGGAGATCCCTTGGATATGATAGCTTCAGGTCCTGCTTATCCGGATAAATCAACACGCTCTGAGGCAGCCGAAATTGTCAGAAAATATGGCCTAAAGCTATCGGAAAATGCATTGAAATGTATTGCCTCCGAGACACCTAAAACGCTTAGTAATGTAAAAACTTATGTTACTGGCAGTGTGAATCAACTTTGCACAAGCGCAGCCGTAACCGCAGAAAGTATGGGATATCAGACTGTAATTCTTACCTCTTCGCTTGACTGTGAAGCGAAGGAGGCTGGGAAAATGCTATCTGCAATAGCACGGTATCATAATAACGACAATAAAGCACTTGCGTTTATTGCCGGCGGTGAAACGGTCGTTCGTCTGACAGGAAAAGGAATGGGAGGGAGAAATCAGGAGCTGGCTCTTTCGGCGGCGGAGGGCATATCGGGTCTTTCCAATGTATGTATTTTCTCTGTCGGGTCTGATGGAACAGATGGACCGACCGATGCAGCAGGAGGAATTGTTGACGGGAATACTGCAAATATCCTTAAACAGCAGGGCTTGAGTATTAATGCGGTATTGGCAGATAATGATTCGTATAATGCATTAAAAGAGTGCGGAGGCCTTGTTATTACAGGACCGACCGGTACAAATGTTAACGATTTCTGCGTTGTTTTAAAAGGCAAAAAAACAAAATAGACAATAATGTAATACAACTTAAATTATTTGGAAGGTGGTTACATTTATGGAATTAAGGAAATATAAAGGACAAGAACCATTATCGTTATTGGGATTTGGGGCAATGCGTTTACCACGTTTGAATGATCAAACTCAGGAAATTGATAAGGAAAAGGCCTTTGAAATGATTGACTATGCAATGGCGCACGGTGTAAATTACTATGATACTTCATATGTTTATCATGCCGGTCTTTCAGAGCCGTTTCTTGGCGAAGCATTGTCAAGGTATCCCCGTGAAAGTTATCATATTGCTACTAAGCTTCCACCTTGGCCTCCGGTAAGCACAGAAGATGACATAAAGCGTATCTTCGACGAACAGCTTGCCCGTTTTAAAACAGATTATTTTGACTTTTATCTTATACATAATTATTCTTCAAATACACGAAAAAATATTGAGAAGCTGCATTTCTACGATTTCCTTCGTGAAAAGAAGGAACAGGGATATATTAAACGTCTCGGTTTCTCCATGCACGATACTCCCGAAATGCTTGCAGAAATTGCTGATAAGCATGAATGGGATTTTGCCCAGATCCAGCTTAACTATCTGGATTGGGATATGCAGAAGGCAAAAGAACAATATGAGGTTCTTACAAGCCGCGGTCTTCCTGTCACTGTAATGGAACCTATTCGCGGTGGCGGACTTGTTAATCTCTGTCCGGAGTCTATAAAGATTCTGCATGATTATAATCCTGATGCTTCAGCTGCATCCTGGGCATTAAGGTTTGTCGCTTCTCTGCCGAATGTCCTTGTTGTTCTCAGCGGCATGTCCACACTGGATCAGGTCAAGGATAATATAAATACAATGACAAACTTCAAACCCCTGTCCGATGAGGAAAGAGCGGTACTTGAAAAAGCTGTTGCAGCATATCGGAAAACCGGCAGTATCCCCTGCACATCTTGCGGTTATTGTATGCCTTGCCCTGCTGGTGTGGATATTCCGCGCACTTTTGCACTTTATAATGCTCACTGCGCAAAGAAGAGCGCTTGGGACTTTGTTCAGGAATATCGCGCACTTGGTGACGAGCATCAGGCACATAGATGCATACGCTGCGGTAAGTGCATGATGCATTGTCCTCAGAACATCAAAATTCCTGATCAGATGCATTCTATTGCAGAATTTGCCGCTGAAATGATGCGCACCACGCCTGACCGTCCTTTTGCTGATGCAGTAAAAATAAAATAACGATCATGTATTTGCCGGTTGAACCCCTTTTCGGTTTCAACCGACGAAATTGCTTGTCAGTTAGTATTATTGCGAATCAAGAAAGGAGTATTAATATGAAATTAAGTATATTGCCGGTCTCACTGTTTTCAGATATTGTCGGTGGAAAAATAAGTATTGCCCAATGGGCAAGTTATGCCCAAAGCAAGGGGGTTGACGGTTACGATATCAGCAGTATGTTTTTCCCTAACCATACTGCAACTACTATTAACGGTATCAAATCCGAGCTCAAAGGAAAAAACGTTACTATACAACCTGTCATGGTGTGCTGTTATCCTGACTTTACAAATCCTGACAAGGATGAGCGTGAACGTCAGATAGATTATCTTACCGGTGATTTGGCTTTGATGTCGGATTTTGGTTTTCAGTATTGCCGCATAACGGCAGGACAAAATCATGCCGGACTGGATATGAAAGAAGCTGCAAAACGTAGTGCAGATTGTTTTTCTCGTATGACATATGCTGCATCTAAATACGGCATAAAGCTTGTTTTTGAGAACCACTCAAAGCCCGGCGCCTGGCCTTTGATTGACTTTTCATTTAAGCCTGAAGCCTTCCTGGCGGTTTGTGATGAAATCAAAGATTTGCCCATAGGTATCAATTTTGACACTGCTAATGCAGTTGCTTGCGGAGCCGACCCGGTTGCCTTACTTGAAAAAGTAGTAGATCGCGTCTGGACAGTACATATGAACGATACTCTGACAGTCGGCAAATGGACACCTGTTTCGATTGGAAAGGGCCTGGTAGACTATGATGCGATATTTGATGTTCTACGCAAGCACAATTTTGACAACTGGGTCTGCATAGAGGAAGCCAGTGGTAAGGGCTTTGATGGAATAGATGATGCAATAGCATTTGCCAGAAGATATGTTTGATGTCGCATATTAGGTTACCGCAGAAAACAAAGCAAACTCAAAGCTTAATAACTTATTGGGTGAACATTGGAGGTTTAGTAAATGAAAAGCAATTATTATAGTGATGAAGAAATTAAAAGCTTGGAAAAGAAAGCTCAACTCCTCAGAAGAGATGTTGTAAAATGCATGGGCATTGGCAATGCGGGACATCTTGGCGGCTCTTGCTCTGCTGCTGAAATCATTGCCTGTCTTTATTTTCATAAGATGAAGCATTCTTCAAAAAATCCCCACATGGTCGATCGTGACAGATTCCTTCTCAGCAAGGGTCACGTTGCTATTTTACAATATGCTGCTTTGGCAGAATGTGGGTACTTCCCTGTGGAAGATCTGCAGAGTGCAAAAGATATACATTCTTATCTACAGGGACATCCCGATGTACTAAAAACACCGGGTATTGAGGCCGGTACCGGATCATTGGGTCAGGGGTTGTCTATCGGTATAGGTATGGCTATGGGCTTAAAAATGGACAAGATTGATTCAAAGGTATATGTGCTCTTAGGTGACGGAGAACTGGCAGAAGGTCAGGTCTGGGAAGCTGCGTTGGCCGGAAAAGAATTTAATCTCGATAACATTGTCGCGATAGTCGACAAAAACGGCCTGCAGGCAACCGGTAAGGTTGCAGATAGATTCAACATAGATCATTTAAACGAGAAATGGAACTCCTTCGGTTGGAATGTGATTGAGATCAACGGCCATGATGTTAGGCAGATATTGTCTGCTCTTGATGAAGCTGATGTTAAAAAAGGCTGTCCTACTGTTATTATTGCCAATACCGTTAAGGGAAAAGGAATAAGCTTTGCGGAAAATGTGGTCAGCTTCCATAACTGTACTCTTACTGAGGAGATGTATAATAGCGCGTTGAAAGAGCTTGCTGATTAAGGAGGGAGATTATGAGTTATACAAATCAAAGAATAGCATACGGAAACACTTTGGTAGAGCTTGGAAAAAACAATAAGGATATTATTGTGCTGGATGCCGATTTGGCCGGTTCAACCATGGGAAAGCTGTTTGAGGCAGCATATCCCGATCGCCATATCGAAATGGGCATTGCAGAAGCAAACATGCTTTCAGTTTCTGCAGGCCTTGCTCAGACCGGCAAAATCCCTTTTGCAAATTCATTTGCTGTGTTTGTAGCAGGTCGGGCTTTTGATCAGATACGTCAGACTATTGCAATCGGAAAGCTTAATGTTAAGATCGTAGGCGGATCGTCGGGATTATCTGACTTTGGTGATGGCGCAACTCATCAAAGTGTGGAAGATATTGCGATTATGAGCTCCATACCAAATATGACTGTTATATGTCCCGCAGATGCGAACGAGACAGTGGAGGCTACCAAGGCAATTGCAGAGTATAAAGGCCCCGTATATATGCGCCTGAATCGTAATGAATATGCAAATGTTTCTGAAGAAGGCAAAAAGTTTGTTATTGGACAACCAACCGTTATGAAAGAGGGTTCCGATGTTGCTGTATTTGCAACCGGGTATACTGTAGGCCTTGCTCTGAAAGCAGCAGAATCTTTAGAGGAAAAGCTGTCTCTTAAGGTGATAAATGTAAGCACGATTAAGCCACTTAATGCCGATACTATTATTTCTCTTGCTGAGAATTGCAAGGCTGTTGTGACGGCTGAGGAACACAGTATTTACGGTGGCTTGGGCAGTATTGTTGCAGCTGCTCTTGCAAAATCAAAAAAACCGTTGGAGATCATAGGAATCAATGATACCTTTGGACGCAGCGCACATAAGTATCAGGAATTGTTGGATTTCTATGGTATTACTGCTGATCATATCAAAGAAGTATCAGAAAATATTATAAAAATGGCTTAATTAAAGGAGGAAGAAAAATGCGTATTGGTTTTGTTGGACTCGGTATAATGGGTAAACCCATGGTTCGTAATCTGCTCAAAGCAGGTCACGAAGTTATTGTTTATGATGTTGTAACCCCTAATGTTGAACTGATGGTCAAGGAAGGCGCCATAGCGGCTTCTTCATCTAAGGCTGTTGGCGAACAGTGTAGCCTCGTAATTACTATGTTACCCAATGGTCCTCATGTACTGTCTGTTTGCATAGGCGAAAACGGTTTGCTCGCAGGCATGAAGCCAGGCAGTATTCTTATTGATATGAGCTCAATTGCCCCTCTTGTATCTCAGCAGGTAGAAAAAGCTTGCGTAGAGCACAGCATCAGGATGCTTGATGCTCCTGTATCCGGAGGAGAACCCAAGGCTATAGACGGTACTTTGTCCATCATGGTAGGCGGCGATGAAGAACTGTTCAAAGAGGTTTATGATGTACTGAACGTAATGGGAAGCAGCGTTGTACTTTGCGGCAAGGTCGGAGCGGGCAATACTACAAAGTTGGCAAACCAGATTATAGTTGCGCTGAATATCGCAGCAGTATCCGAAGCATTTATGCTCAGCACGAAAGCAGGTGTAGATCCTGAAAAAGTGTTTGCTGCAATTCGCGGCGGCCTTGCAGGCTCAACTGTTATGAATGCCAAAGTGCCTATGATCCTTGAAGGCAACTTTAAGCCGGGATTTAAAAATGTTCTTCATATTAAGGACCTGGACAATGCGATCGAAACCGGTCACAGCGTTGGCGCACCGTTGCCGCTTACTGTCGCGGTTATGGAAATGCTCCAGAACATCAATCTTGATGGACACGGGCAGGACGACCATAGCGCAATAGTAACCTATTATGAAAAGCTTGCAAATACAATGATTCGCAAGAGCTAAATATAGGTGCCGGGTAAAGATGAAAAGACCTTATGTAAAGAAAACAGAGATAGGTACTAATGCTTGAAAGGAGTTACCATGAAACATAAGATATATTCTTTTCTTTCATTAATACTATTAATTTTGTTAAATTTGGTTATGTATTAAAAGTGAATACATATAATAATTAAGTGACTATATGGTTTCTTTGGAACTGCATAGTCATTTTTTGTTGGTGTAAGAATTAAAAAAGAAGTTATACATAAATAAAATAGGATATCCTATAATAAGCTAAATCATCCTAAGCAAGATGACTTTTTGATTTATATTATTTTCATTTAGTTTAAATAAATGATGTTTTTTGTCCGGATAGTTGCAGAAACCTGTTTTCGACAAGTGATGTATAGGATAATTTTAAAAGTTATAATATCAAATTCGTATTATCGATACTTTTAACTTAATCAGGATAATAATTGGCATAGTTATTGCAAAAATAATATGAAGAATGTACTAGAAGTCTATATCTGCGGTGATTATAATCTGAAAAAAAGAAGGGGGGCATCTATAGGAAAATAGCAGGGAATAGTCTTCACCGTAGAAGAGTTTTAACCGGTAGTATATATAAACTATAATATTTATGAGGAGGAATTAATAATGAAGGGTAAATTAAGAGGATACTGTTTGGTAGTGGCTATAATTGCATTAATCGGGGTTTCATTAATCGGATGTACAAGCAATACCCAAGATAATCCTGTAGCGCAGGAAGCACCGAAACAATTTATAAACATTGCTTCAGGAGGTACAACAGGTACATATTTCCCGATTGGAGGAGGGTTTGCCGAAATATGGAACAAAAATATTCCGGGAGTTAGTGCAACGGTCCAGAGCACTGCTGCATCAATTGCCAACATAAACCTTCTCAGAGAGGGCAAAGTTGAAGCAGCAATTTGCCAGAATGATGCGGCTTATTATGCGAATAACGGGTTGCTTGAAATAGATAAATATGATTCAATAAGAGGAATAGCTACACTTTATAGCGAGCCCTACCAGTTTATTACTTTAGATAAAAATATTAAATCTGTAGCTGATCTCAAAGGAAAAAAGATTTCCATGGGCAATATCGGCAGCCTTGCTAGGGAAAACAATAGAAGTATATTTGAACTGGAAGGAATAGATATTGAAAAAGATGTACAATCTTATTATCTTTCATTTGCAGAAGCCGGCGGCAATTTGAAAGACGGAGTTATAGACGCATTCTCCGACTTCGTGGGACTACCGGTTGCTGCAATTCAAGACGTGGCTACCCAGCATCAGATCTATTTTATACCTGTCGACGGTGAATTAAGAGATAAGTTAATAGAGAAGTACCCATTCTATACAAAGTATACAATTCCCGCCAATACGTATAAAGGCCAAACCGAGCCTGTCGAAACAATTGCCGTAAGATCGATTCTCGTAGTGGATGAGAGAATGAGTGAGGATCTGGTATACAATATGACAAAATCTATATTTGAAAACCTAGACCGTGTTGCGGCTTCCCATGCAGCAGGCGTGAATATCAAGGCTGAGACGGCATTGAACGGAATGTCTGTACCTTTACACAGCGGTGCCCAAAAATATTTTGATGAAATTAAATAAGTAAAAAGCTATGGGAGGGATGTGGGCTTGGAGACTAACCAAAGCCCACAACAGTTTTGAGATTAATAGTAAAAATTATTATTGCTTGTGTGTTGATCATTTCTGTTTTATTCGCATCAACGGGCTTAACCTATATATTGGTGCTGGAATCTGAAGGAAATACTGTAGCTGAAATACCTTTAAGCAACAGTAAATTTACATTGCAGTATGTTCATTCACTGAATAGATCCGTCGTGAAGGAAACATATCAGGCAAAGGATAATAAGCTTTACCTCATAGAGGCTGAATATGATTCCTTCGGATCAGGGAATTCTTGGAATGCCAAAGAAGGAGATAGCTTTATTATCTCCGATAAATCTTTTATTTATAAGACTTTCAGAGAAATGAATCCACTTTATATCCGCATTGCGACAATAAAATTGCCGGATTATAAATTAATCATTGATACGAAGTCATACAGTTTGTATGACTTCGTAAAACCCGGGGATTTACTTATTATCAGTGTATCTAGAAAAGTGCTTTTTTATGATATAGTATTTTAAGAAATAAACAAAAAGAGGAGACCGTTAGAATGAAGAAAAAAGAACCTTTACAAAATGAAGAAACGGTTGAAGTGACGGATAATAGGGAACTATTAAAGAAGCTTGATAAGCAGGAGAATTATCGGGAAACCAAAGGGTATTATGGCAAGATTATCGTGGTTATGTCCATAGTTTTTTCGATATTTCAGCTTTGGGCTAATATCTTCAACCGCTTGGATTCGATGATGTTAAGACTGATACATTTAAGCTTTGGACTATGTCTGATTTTCTTATTATATCCGGCGCGAAAAAAATGGAGTCGCGAGAAGTGGAACTTATATGATGTTATTTTTGCGGTTTTGGGAGCAGCCGTCCCGATGTATTTTGTAATCTTCTATAAAGATATAGTGCTTAGAGCGGGTACAGTTACGACTCTTGACTTTATTGTTGGTTTATTGGCTGTGATTCTTGTTTTGGAGGCCACCAGACGAATTATCGGTTGGCCGATGGTAATTCTTGCTCTGATTTTCATTCTCTATGGATTATTTGGTAGATACATGCCGGGTCAACTGGCACATCGAGGTTTGGATTTTCCAGACCTGATTCAGCACCAGTTTTATTCCATGGAAGGTATATTGGGAATACCTATAGGGGTTTCAGCCACTTATATCTTTTTATTCCTTATATTTGGTGCATTCTTGGAAAAGTCCGGCATGGGCAAGTTCTTTATAGATTTGGCCAATGCGGCTGCCGGAGGCAGTTCAGGCGGCCCTGCCAAGGTTGCAGTTATCTCCAGCGCTTGCATGGGTACTTTGACAGGAAGTACGACCGCAAATGTAGTAGGAACCGGCAGTTTTACCATTCCGATGATGAAAAAACTCGGTTATTCTCCTGAATTTGCTGGTGCAGTAGAGGCGGCAGCCTCGACAGGGGGACAAATTATGCCTCCGATTATGGGGGCTGCAGCATTTTTAATGGCGGAATTTACAAACACACCCTATGTTAATGTTGCTATTGCGGCAGCAATTCCGGCTATATTATATTATTTCGGCATTATGGGTGGGGTGCATTTTGAAGCAAAGAAGTTGAATTTAAAGGGTTTAAGCAAAGATGAATTGCCGATCATTAAAGATGTTATTAAGGAAGGCGGACATTTAATTTTACCATTGGTAGCAATCTTTGTTATACTGATTAAAGGATATACGCCTACGAAAGCGGCTGTATATGCCCTCCTGTTAACGATCCTTTGCGCCGCAATTAAGAAAAGTACCAGAATGAGTTTAAGAGATATTATGCACGGATTGGAAGTAGGGGCGAGAAGCGCATTGCCGGTGATTGCCGCATGTGCCTGTGCCGGAGTAATTATTGGTGTTATAACCCAAACCGGACTTGGTCTTAAATTCGGCTCAATCCTTATGGAAATTGCAAAAGGTAACCTTTTCCTGACTCTTCTTTTTACTGCGCTTACCTCTCTCATATTGGGCATGGGAGTTCCAACTACACCCAACTATGTAATAACAACAACAATTGCGGCGCCGGCTTTGGTAGGGATAGGAACCCCAGTTTTAGTTGCCCATATGTTTGTGTTCTATTACGGTATTATATCCGATATAACGCCACCTGTCTGCATAGCAGCCGTAGCTGGAGCGGGGATTGCTAAGAGCGATCCGATGAAAACAGGTATAGTTGCGACGCGGCTTGCTGTCGCCGCCTTTTTAGTACCTTTTATTTTTGTGTATAACCCCATTCTTATTTTATTAAACGGTAACCCGCTAGAATTAATATGGATTATTGTATCTGCACTAGTTGGTATTATCTGTATATCATCAGCCTTATCTGGCTATTTAATTGCGAGCCAGTCCATGATTGAAAGATTTATGCTTGGAGTAGCCGGGTTATTAACTCTTATTCCCGGTTTATCAACAGACATTTTCGGAATCTTGTTGTTAGTTGTTGTATATTTGATACAGAGGAAAAAGGTGGCTAAAAATAAAATTGCTGAGTTATAATCTCTAACGAATGTGACCATGTTTTCTTAAGTCTGTGATTCCCCCCTTATGAATTCATAGTTCAACGAAGAACACATCAGATTAAAAATATTCAAAAACACGAAATCAGATAGGATTTCGTGTTTTTGTATTTCGCGATATATAAAGGGCTACAAAAAAAGTGCGATTACATATTGCTTTCATGATTTTTAATAATATCAAGTCCCTTGCTTGTCAGTGTGACGCCTTGTCTTGTTTTACCGGTTATTATTAAACCTAAATTCTCAAGTTTCTTTAACCTTACCTTAATCTTCGTTTCAGTTAAATTAATGTCACGTAATTTAGCTGATTTGGAGAGTGAGTATCTGCCTACCGAAACGTTATTAGTATTTGAAATATAAATCTCATTCAGTATGGCTATAAGGTCATTTCCCAGAAAAGGTATAGAATAATCATCGGAATTATTGACTGCAGTCCTATCATGGAAAAAATACTGTAAGACCTCATCAATAGTTATTGGAGACAGTATGTCTTGATCATCGTTTGTTAAGACTGAAAAATATTGAACTATGGTTTTGAGTTCTCTAATATTGCCTGGCCAATCGTACTTCAAAAATTCGGTTAATAGATAATCAGGCTGCCTGCTTGTAGAGCTAAATTGTTTAGATAGAGAGTTTATAATCGAAGGTATATCTGATTTGCGCTCTCTCAATGAAGGGATGTGTAACGGGAGTACTCTTAATCTGTAAAATAAATCTTCGCGGAATTTACCTGACTTCACCATTTCCAATAAATCTTTATTTGTAGCGCATATTATTCTTATATTAATGGGGATAACCTGGGCTGAGCCGATACGGATGATTTCTCTTTCTTCTATAACGCGTAATAACTTGATTTGCATCGAGAGAGAAGCATCTCCAATTTCATCGAGAAAAATTGTGCCATTATGCGCTATTTCAAATAATCCAAGTTTTCCGCCTTTTACGGCTCCGGTAAATGCACCCTCTTCGTAACCGAATAATTCGCTTTCGGCGATGCTTTCAGGCAAAGCGGCGAAATTTATTCCAACGAAAGGTGCATCGACTCGTGCAGAACTGTTGTGAATGGCTTGAGCAAATAGTTCTTTACCGGTGCCGCTTTCTCCGGTTATTAGAATAGTGGCGTCAGATTTTGCATACTGTCTGGCGATACTTATTGTTTTTTTAATTATATTACTTTCGCCTATGATGTCTTCAAAATTATATTTAGCTGAAAAACCTCTTTTGTGAAGTTTAGTCCTGATTTTATACTCGGAGCGCTGTAAAAGCTCTGCTGGAGTAAGATAGAGCAACATTTGCAAATGACCTTCAATTGTAATTATATTGGTTGTAACAAGCGCTGCTTTTTCGCCGAGATAAACTAATATATCTTTGACGACTTCTTTTTGGGAAATTAGTTCTATCAAAGAAGGGTATTTTTCAAGGCCCCGCTGGTAATCCTTACCTTTGACATCTACAAGCTTTATGCCTAAATAAAGTTCAGCGATCGGGTTAACCAAATATATGAGACCGTTGTTATTAATAGATATGATAGCGTTATCGCTTAAATTGCAAACGTTTTCAAGCGTCTCTTTAAGACTTCTTGTTTCGCGTAAAATAGAATCCATTGCATAACAATTGTTGATAAATAAGCTAGTGTATCTTGCATGAACTTGGTTAATGTAATTATAGGAAAGGTCATATGTTTTAATAATTTCCACCAGGGTTGCCAAGGTAAGATGTCTATGTCCTATATCGATATAGGTATTTTTATTTGGCGGGCAATGAGACTTCAATCCGGTATATATTACAGTATCATACAATGTTGTGTCTATATCTGAGCCAGAACAATATGGAATAAGATTCAAATGGTGAATTCCTAATGAATTCAGGCTGCTAGCCGTTTCAATAGCGGCTTCTAGAGGGGAGTTTGCAACTAATGCAGTAGTGTTGGTAGGCAGCATAATAATTTTTTCAATGTTTTGACCGCTAATAATTCTATTTGCAAATATAATATTACTTTCAGGGAAATAAAACGGAGCGGAAGTGCGAGCACTCTCGGTAATAACAACCGCTTTAGGGGGATCTTTTATTTTTGCTGATGGTAGATCTGCGGTTCCTAGTGGAATAAATTGCAAGGAGTTGTCAAAAATACTGGATAGTGTTTCTGATATATATTCTCTATCCTGCTTATCTTCGCTAAAAACTACAACAATACTTGCTTTGTCCATATAATCAGCCCCTTCTAATTGATTAATAGAAAAGATCGTTACTATTGGTTGCTTTTATATTAAACTAACAAAATAAAAAAAGCAAGGGAAAGTGCCATTTAGGATATCCTAATAAACTCCTAATGGCTTAATTGTATCCGCTACTGCCAGGCATAACTGAGAAATAAATGTCAGTTTTAATAAGTAGGACAATTAATTCACTACAATAAAAACCTAAAGGAAAAACGTTAGTCAACATCATAATTGGACTAGCTTTTTTATTGGCATAATAATTGCAATATTTCGAAGTATAGAATCTATAAAAGTTGAGATAACTCGTGATGATAAAACAGTGTAGTCTGTGTAGTCGCTGAAGGAGAAATTCACAGAGACTACAGTTAAAACTCGTGATATGTAGTTTGTGTAGTTTGTGTAGTCGCCGTCAGACTTGTGC
>JAQVFD010000189.1:2160-4595 GCA_028697435.1 Clostridiaceae bacterium | reverse complement strand
TTGGTGACAAGATGTCACCGCTTTCAGATACAACCAACCTTGCACCTGCAATGGCGGGAGCGAACCTTTTCGATCATGTAAGACACATGATTTATACTACTGGCGTCAGCTTAGCAATAGCTCTTATAGGTTTTGGCATTCTTGGTGCCGGCTATGCAGGCAAAGAACTTGATACATCAGCCATTAACGAAATACTTGCCCTTATGAGCAATAACTTTAATATTAATCCTTTACTTCTCTTGGTCCCTGTCATTGTTATTGTATTGGTTGCCAGAAAAGTTCCTGCTATACCCGGTCTCTTCATAGGTACACTTCTGGGTGGATTGGCAGCAATGATATTCCAGGGGGCAAGCTTTGCAAATGTTACTGATGCCATGCAGTATGGTGTAGTATCAGAAACAGGTAATGCAGTAATTGACGAGCTTCTCACAAGAGGCGGATATCAGAGTATGATGTGGACTATCTCACTTATACTGGCTGCTCTTACATTTGGTGGTGTACTTGAGAAAACAGGCATGCTGGACACAATAGGCAAGGTAATATTGAAATATGCAAAGAGCACAGGGGCGCTGGTTACAGCAACAATATTTACAAGCATATTTACAAATGTACTTGCCGGAGACCAGTACCTGGCAATAGTTCTTCCGGGCAAAATGTACAAGGATGAGTTTCACAAGAGAGGTCTTGCACCAAGAAACCTCTCAAGATGTCTCGAAGACGCCGGCACACTTACTTCACCACTTATTCCTTGGAATACCTGTGGTGCTGCAATGTCAACATACCTGGGTATTCCGACTATTGAGTATATACCGTATTGCTTCCTGAACCTGGTTAACCCGATAGTATCAATCATATTCGGTTACACAGGAATCACTATGATGAAGCTGGAAGATGACCCATCAGCTCCGGAATATAAAGGACCGAAATCAAAGAATAAAAATGTGTCAGCCTAATAGATACAACCGTGAAGCCTGTTGCAAAAGCAACAGGCTTTTTCATTTCATAATTCAATTAAATATTGCACCTACCCTTTGCCTTGTGTCACATTCTCTTCCCTGACACATATTATGATAAAAGGCGACTTCGCTGCACTGTTGTACTTCTCCTATACAATAATATATGCGTTTCGGGAGGTTAACAAAGCATGAACCTTGGAATTGACGGAAGGGTAATAACCTGGCATATAGGCTCCGGTTTGGCAACCTATACCAATAACCTGCTGGAAAATCTGATCAAGTTAAAGCAACTGAAAAACATATTCCTGTTTTATCCCTATACTAATGGAACAGATTTTTTTGAAATCAATGATATACCTCAAAACCTTCTTATCGGTGAAAGGCGTCTTGATTTTTGGCGAAATGTATATGAGCTTAATTGGAATATTAACTATCCTATAGATATCTTTCATAATACCGTCAATGGAATAGGACTCCCTCAATATCCAAAAGGTGTAAAAGTTATAACCCTTCATGACCTTATACCATATATTATGCCGGAAACCGTTGACAGGCCGCACCTGGACTACACTTTGAAATATACCTCTTACATTTTGGAGAATATATCACATGTTATAACTGTGTCTTACCATTCCAAATCTGATATCCAAAGATACTTTGGGATTGACGATAACAAAATAACAGTAACTCATTTGGCGGCAGATCCAATATTTAAACCCTTAGACAGGGACAATGCAAAAAAAGTGATTTTCAACAAATACGGTGTAGATAAGAAATACATTCTCTATCTTGGAGGCTTCAGTAAAAGAAAAAATATTGCCAGACTGATAAGAGCTTTTAAGAAAGTGGTTATTGAAAAAGAAGAGATAATTAACCTTCTTATACTTGGGGAGCATTCCAGGTCCTTCAAATCTCTTTGGCAGCTTACTGAAGAGTTGGAACTATGTGACTATGTAAAATTCCTGAATTTTGTTCCTACCGCTGATCTGCCATACTTTTACAACGGAGCTGAGTTATTTGCTTATCCTTCCCTGTATGAGGGCTTCGGTCTTCCTCCTCTGGAGGCTATGCAGTGCGGCATACCCGTCATAACCTCTGATGTATCCTCCATACCTGAAATTGTAGGGGATGCCGCATTGCTCACAGACCCCTATTCCATTGACAGTATATCAGATTCTATGCTCAAACTGCTTACCGACGGTGATGAGTGGCACAAATACAGCCTCATGGGCATTGAAAAGGCTAAAGAATACTCATGGTTGAAAACAGCGTCAGAAACTCTCGGAGTGTATGAAAAATGTATAAAAAACCCCTGAAGGGTTTGGCTTCAGGGGTTTTGAATTTTTTAGTAATTGAATGCTGCTATTTCAAAATATGCCATCGGATGCTTGCAGGTTGGGCAAAGCTCCGGAGCTTCAGCGCCCACATGAATATGTCCGCAGTTCCTGCATCTCCAGGTCATCTGTTCCCCACGCTTAA
>JAQVFD010000189.1:0-2060 GCA_028697435.1 Clostridiaceae bacterium | reverse complement strand
TTGAATGCTGCTATTTCAAAATATGCCATCGGATGCTTGCAGGTTGGGCAAAGCTCCGGAGCTTCAGCGCCCACATGAATATGTCCGCAGTTCCTGCATCTCCAGGTCATCTGTTCCCCACGCTTAAATACCTTACCCTCTTCAAGATTTTTCAGTAGGGCCAAATACCTTTCTTCATGCTCTTTCTCAACGAGGGCTACCTTGCCGAAAAACTCTGCAATATCTTTAAAACCTTCTTCTTTAGCAGTTTTTTCAAACTCCTTGTACATAGAGCTCCATTCATAGTTTTCGCCTTCTGCCGCATGTTTAAGGTTCTCTGCTGTGTTTCCAATCCCCGATAAAAACTTAAAAATCATCTTTGCATGTTCTTTTTCATTGTCAGCAGTCTCTTGAAAAACTCCTGATATTTGCTCATATCCTTCCTTTTTTGCAGTACTTGCAAAATATGTATATTTGTTTCTGGCTTGGGATTCCCCTGCAAAAGCTTCCCATAAATTCTTCTCGGTCTTACTTCCTTTTAAATCCATCATTTATAACCTCCTCATAGCATTTAATTATCTATTAATAATAATTCTATTATATCTCAACAGCCAATATTTGTCAAGCCGATTTCTTACTCAACAGCAGTTTTCTTGCATCAGCATACCGCTCTCTCAAACTTTTTATATAGCTCTCCATATCATGGTTTAAATAATATCCCTTTAAAATATTATTCAAACCGTTTAGAGCATCCCCTACTTCATTTTCCTTCAGCTCTTTTCTGCATATTGCGTCATTGAACTCATCAATATCTACAACATAATATCTGCCATCGCCCTTAATTATAAAATCTATGTACAAATCCTGTGCTCTCCATTGTTTTTGCTCCTTAGACACGCTTACCATATCAACATAGTACTTGTATATTTCCGAAGGACTAAACTGAACCCCGGCAGATTGCTGAAGCTTATATATTCCTATATTTTCATTGGGAAAAAGGTGGTATTCCACCCATTCATGATACTTATGATCAACATATCTTCTAAAATAATATAGGTAATTTTCATAAACCCTTAATTCCTGAATCTTATAGTTATGTACCCTTCCGTCTTTTCTAACACTTTCAATCATTAATTCAAAATCCCAGGTGGTATACTTCAAGGAAAATCCCCCCACTTATTCACATGTTTCCGGTTGAGCATAATTTATAAATTTCTTTTTTTAAGTATAAACAATATATCCCGACAAGGTCAATATATATTGAATAAGAATATTACTGTTACACATTTCTCATTAATATACATAAAGTTACTTTTTTTTGCTAATAATAATATCAACTCAAAGATATATACAGCTTTATCACACATTACTAAGATAAAAAATACAAGCAGCTGCAGATAATTCTATAGACTATGTAAATTATTTATGTTAATATAGTATTAACAGAAATTGAAACCTAAAGTGTTCGATATGCCTGTATTTGAACCTACAGAGACGACACGGGAATCCAAGTACATGATCCTATATCAAGCCTCATTTGACGCCTGTAATTAGCAGAGGAAGATAGAAGATCATGCCAGGATACCCACCTAGCGAGAGCTAGGTGGCAAATCACAGCTAAACGGCATTTTGGGGCAAACAATGCAAGAAAAGCTTTGGAGATTCCAAAGCCTTTCTTGTATTGTTTTTTACATATTTCTGCAATATTTTCCTGACAGACATGCAAGTTTCTCCTCCAGTTCTGCCGTCAACAGACTCCTCTCAAGTCTCCATCTCCAGTTTCTCCCGCCTACTGTGTTAGGAGTATTCATCCGGGCTTCACTTTCCAAGCATAATAAATCCTGCATCGGTATTATCGCCGTATTTGACTCACTGCTCAAAGCTGCTTCAATAAGGGTCCAGCACATTGATTTCCCATCAATCTCACCAAAAATACCAAGATAATTCTTTATCTCATTTTCTAATCCCGGGTTTGACAGCTTAACCTTCGAATACCAGCCCACGGTAGTGTCGTTGTCATGGGTTCCGGTATATACAACCGAATTCTTTTCAAAGCTATTTGGAAGAAGCCGTTCTTCCGA
>JAQVFD010000188.1 GCA_028697435.1 Clostridiaceae bacterium | reverse complement strand
TATCCAAAGCTAACTCCGCAAAATGTGAATCGCCGATATTTTCTAAAATACTGTTGGAAAAGTCCATAGAAAGTATACGCTCATAATTCCTAATCCTCCAATAGAAGCTCAAGGCCTTTGAGGCTTTGCCCTCATCCCTGCAAAAATCCCCCGCTGAAAGAAAGCACTGACTCTCGAAAACGCTCCCCCGTTCAATGCGCTTCTGAATAAGCAGCTGACTCAGAATACTGTGAAGCTCGTAACCCCCCTCAGCAAGCTCATGACGGATAAAGGGGCTTTCAAGGGCATCCATGGCATATTCCGGCAGCTTGCCGAAGCCGTTAAGGGCACAGGCTTGCCGCACGGTAATCATTTCAAAGGGAGACAGCCGCAGAAGAAATATCTGCTGCTCCTCTGTAAGATTATTCCATATAAGATGTTCCATCAGGGCCAGGATACCGGATGTGCCGTACAAAGCTCCTGTTTCCATGAAAGCAAAGAGCTGCAAGTAAACTGCAATAATCCAGCCTCCAGTATAATGTTCGACGGTCCTGGCCTCCTCCGACAGAATTTTCACACCCACAAGAGCATAATAACAGCGAATGTCCTCTGCATTCAGCCTCAAATCAGCGGAGGTAATGTGCAGGAATCCGTGTCCCGCAATTACTGAAAGTATATTTCGTTTGAGCATTTGGGTCATAATAATTATATGCAAGCCTTCACCCCCATGCTCTAGGAGCGCAATAAAAAATGACGGAGGCAGGTAGGTCTGCAGGAATTGGAAATTATCTATCACAAGGTAGGCTTCATGCCTGCATTGTATGCTTCTGATTGCATCGCAGGTCTCCCCCGTAGTAACGGCATTGGGAAATTCTATTTTTAAAAGGCGTTCCCCTGCCCGGCTGTCTATTTTGTCAATTTCACGGCACAAGCGCCGGAAGCCTGCGGCAGGAGCTTCATCAGCAGCGTTAAACCAATAAACAGATGTGCTTCCGGAAAGCTCCCCCTCTAAAAAATCCCTTACTGCCGTCGTCTTGCCATAGCCTGAGGGAGCTTCTACAACAGTGGTCGGCTCATAAAGCATGCTTTTTAGCTTTTGTTTGAGGCTATCTGAGAAATAATGCGCTTCCTTACCACCGATTTTTTTCTTTTCCACATACTCCCTCCTAATTCGACTTTTGTAATTATTATACAGATATGAAAGTCAGATAGCAATAAAATGTAATAATCTATCTGAGTAAAGCGGGGAATTTCTTTTGTGCAATAAATATAGGACTAAAATCCGTATCCGAATCCAAATCTTCGTCTTCGTCTGCGCCTGAAGGAACGTCCGAGAAGGAGCAGGAGAAGTGCTGAACCAAGGAGCCCTCTAAAGCCTTGATTCCCATAGCCTATATATCTACCTGTCATATCATACAGTCTGTAGTCATTGCTGTAAAAGCCCAGAGATCTGCCGTCCATTCCATAAATGAACCTGTCATCAACATATGCCATAGGGTTGGAGTATTCATCGTAAATCATACGGCCATCGGTATAACCTGCAACACGGTTCCAGCCGTCATAAATCACATCCCCCTCAACATAACCCTGACGCCTGTTTTGAGAATCATATACATTCTCCAAAATCTCACCCCCTTTACATTTTTCTGTGTATATGAACAAAAAATTTTCATTCCCCTATCATTATTATGTAGCGTGTACACTTTTTGTTAATAAACCGGGAAAAACAAAAAAACCTGCTTTATTCCAAAGCAGGTCCCTATACAATCCATCAGTCTTTATATAGTGATTTCGTAAAAACCTTTATTAACTCATTGACCAAAAACGGAATCAAAGCAAATCCAATTACAAGTCCCCAGTCGTATAAGCTAAGTGTATGCACCTTAAATGCCCTTGCAAAAAACGGTATTGTGATTACCCCAAACTGCAGAATAAAACCTGCAATAATCGCACCGATCAGTTTCATATTTGAGAACAATCCTATTTGAAATACCGTCTTCGCTGCATTCCTCATGGAAAGAGAGAAGAAAAGCTGTGAAGCAACTATTACAACAAAGGACATTGTTCTGGCGTAGGTAAGTACATCTTCGGGTATATCCTGTGAACCTAAGCTGTACCCAAATTCATGAAGTCCAAAATAAAAAGCAGCTAATGTTAATATACCAATCAGTGAACCTCCAATAACAGCTTTCGCTCCTGCACCTTTTGCAAAAAAGCTTTCTTTAGCACTGCGGGGTTTCTTCTTCATTACATCCTTATCACCGGGATCTACGCCGAGCGCAATAGCCGGCAATGTGTCGGTAATAAGATTCATCCATAGAATCTGGGTCGGGAGTAATGGTATCGGCCAGAAGAACAATATGGATGCAAATATTGAAATAACTTCTCCAAGATTGCATGACAGCAGGAATATAACAGATTTCTTAATATTGTTATAAATATTTCTGCCCTCTTCAATTGCATGAACTATAGTAGTGAAGTTGTCATCTGTTAATATCATATCACTGGCACCCTTTGCCACATCAGTTCCGGTAATGCCCATTGCGACACCTATATCCGCATATTTCAAAGAAGGAGCGTCATTAACACCGTCACCGGTCATAGATACTATATTTCCATGTGATCTAAATGCCTTGACTATCTTGACTTTATGTTCCGGCGACACCCTGGCAAATACCCTATAGTTGCTAATTTTCTCTGCAAATTCTTCATCTGATAATTCGTCAATCTGCGAACCTGTTAAGCACTGTTCTTTTGATTCGGCAATTCCCAGTTCCTTGGCAATAGCAACAGCGGTATTTTTATGATCTCCGGTTATCATTATCGATGTAATGCCGGCAGTTTTTGCTTCCCTTATGGAATCCTTGACCTCCAATCTCGGAGGGTCTATCATTCCTACAAAACCAATTACCGTCAAGTCCTTTTCCATTTCTTCAGGAGTTATTATGCTGCTTGTATCTTTATATGCTGCGCCAAGTACTCTTAATGCCTCATCGGACATTTCTTCGGCAGCTTCCATGTAATCAGCTTTCATATCATCGGTTAAAGGCACAATCTTTCCGTTTATCAGAGCATTTTTGGATATCTTCAATATATTGTCCAAGGCGCCTTTTGTATGTACTCTGTAACCATTTCCCTCTTTGTTCAAAGTTGACATAAGCTTTCTATCCGAATCAAAGGGTTTTTCTCCTACCCTCTCATGTTTTCCATTCAGGACTGGCTTTATCAGACTATATTTATCACCCATAACCACCAAGGCTATTTCAGTTGGGTCCCCGGTTCCCTGACCGTTTTCATATGTGGCATCTGAACATAAAACAAAGGTCTTAATTAATTCCGCTTCATCCCCAGAAGCCTCAAAAGTCGCCTGTGCAGCGGGTAATACCTTTAAGTTATTCAGAGTGTAGTGTTTAACAACCGTCATTTTATTTTGTGTAAGTGTTCCTGTTTTATCGGAACAGATAATATTAACGCAACCAAGAGTTTCTACTGCTGGAAGCTTTTTGACTATGGCATTTATTTTGGACATTCTTGTGACCCCAAGAGCCAGAACTATAGCTACAATTGCGGCCAGACCTTCAGGAATTGCCGCAACAGCAAGACTTATTGCGGTAAGGAACATTTCAAAGAGTTCTCTTTTTTGTATAAGCGCAACTGCAAATATCAGTACACAAACTCCTATGCATAAAAAACCAAGTATCCTTCCCAGTTCATCCAACCTTTTCTGTAGAGGTGTCATTTCATCGCTGTCTTCGTCAAGTATCTTTGCTATTTTTCCTATTTCTGTTTCCATTGCTGTTGCAATAACAACACCTTCACCTCTGCCGTAAGTGGATAGTGTAGACATAAATGCCATATTTGACAAATCACCCAGTGAGGCTTTTGGATTCTCAAAGACAATCTGCGCATTCTTATCGGTAGGAACAGATTCCCCTGTAAGAGCAGATTCTTCAATTTGCAGGTTAACACTTTCAATAAGCCTCAAATCTGCAGGTATGTATCTGCCGGCATCAATAATAACGATATCTCCCGGAACCAACTCTTCGGAGTTAATCTCTTTCACTTCGCCGTCACGTCGGACAAGGGCTTTGGGGGTGGTCATTTTCTGGAGTGCTTCAATGGCCTTTTCCGCCTTATATTCCTGAACAACACCAATTACTGCATTCAATACTACAACCATAAGAATTATAACAGCATCTACGTATTCGTGTATAAGAATGGTAATTACCGATGCTGCAAGCAATATGTATATAAGCATATCTTTAAGCTGTCCTAAAAATAAGGATATAATGCTTTTTTTCGGTTTTCCTTTAAGTTTATTTTTCCCATATTTATCTAGCCTAGTTATAGCTTCTTCATTTGTAAGACCGATGGATTGACTGACATTAAGTTCTCTTAATACCTCTTCTTGTGATTTTGAAAACCACATTAATATCACCTCTTTTTCGAATTCAATCATAATTATTATTTACAAAACCGGAAAAAGTACTATTATATATTGCAATGTCTTAATTTTATAATGATAATATTTGTTATGCAAGTGCTTTTTATAAATTGCAATAAGCTTTGATTTCATGGCTGAAAGAACAAAGGCGGCTGCGGCCGCATTTGAAGCCCATGCACCT
>JAQVFD010000187.1 GCA_028697435.1 Clostridiaceae bacterium | reverse complement strand
AAAGCTTGATTGGAATGCAAAATCAGTATGCTTTCATCCCAGGTACATAAACAGCAATCTGAACTTTGAAAAAATTAGAGAGGTAGAAGCAGACGAACCAACTACCAATAGACAGGATATATTCCTGTTAAGGCCTTTTGTAAGAAAAAACGAGAATTATAAGGGTTTGCTAAATGTCGATCCACATACTATGAATAGGATATCCGGGTTCTTTGATAGAGCAAGGAACGAGGTGGAAGAACAATCCCACAGGACATGGTCGTGCTGTGCAAGATCCTACTTTCTGGAACTGCTTTTTGCCTTGATGAGGGTATATGAAACACCTGAATCAATGGTTTGCGATAATATAACCGACTCATCGGTTTTAGTCAGCGATGTGATATCATATATAAGTTCAAACTATCATAAGAAGATAACGGTATCACAGATATGCTCAATCTTCAACACTAATAAGACTACCTTGCAGAAGCAATTCAAACTTGCTACAGGCCAATCGGTAATGGCTTATCTTACAGTCCTGCGTTTAAAGCTTGCTGCGCTAATGCTAAAAGACACATCAATAACTATATCACAAATTGCAGATAGATTAGGCTTTAGCGACAGCACTCATTTTAATAAGGCATTTCACAAACTTACGGGTTACTCTCCAACCCAATACCGCAAAGAATTTAGAGGTGAAAAAGAAAAATTGCCTATTTGAATATTTTTATTTCCTGCTTGCAATTCCTTTCCGGAAGCGTGCTGCTTATACTTGAAGCATGAAGCTGTATCGGCATGATACTTATAGGAGGGACAATTTATGGAAAGCTTATTGAGTAAGATAAATGAATTGACAGAGGAATATGGCGGGCAATGGGGGATAAACCATACAAAACGGTTGCTGAAGCTCATTTCAATCATTGGAGAAGAACTGCAATATAATCATGAGGCCGTGACAATTGCTGCATATCTGCATGATTGGGGCGGATATGCCAAATGGGCAATGTCTGAGATAAATCATGCAATCAGATCCAGACAGGTGGCGGAAGAGTTCCTGACAGAAATCGGTTGTGAGAATTACTTAATGGAGCTTGTGCTGGAATGCATTGAGTATCACCATTCTGCAACCGGAAACAATTCCATTGAAGCAATTCTATTAAGTGATGCAGATGCATTGGATTTTCTAGGCACAGTAGGAGTACTGAGGGACTTTTCCAAAAACCCGAAGAACCTTAGGAAAGCCTATGAGACTGTCGTAAATCGTCGGGATAATCTGCAGAAAAGATTATTACTGGAAAAGTCTCAGGAGCTTGCTAAGACCAGAATCAATTCTATGGACCAAGTGCTGTGTTCATTTGAAGAGGAGACTTTCGGTTATTTTTAATGCATGTGTTTTATATTGGGGAAATAGTCAGGGCTTATATAAAAGAATGAGGGAGAGAACTTATCATGGCATCTGAAAACACTGAAAACAAACGGCTTTATTATATAGATTGGCTGAGGGTGCTGGTGGTTCTGTCTCTTATACCTTTCCATGCCTCACTGACATATCTTAGATACGGCACAGTTTATATTAAGGAACCAGTATCAGGACTTGCGTCCCTGCCCTTCCTAATTATCGAGGTGCCCCTGGGGGACTTTTCCATGGCCTTGTTGTTTTTTGTCTCAGGGGTTGCATCCTATTATTCCTTTCAAGCTTTCGATTGTATTTGGTATTTTGGGATTGGGCACCCTTTATTATGTGAATATCCACTCGCAGATGTTCTGGTCCGATTCATTTTATCTGGGAGTGTTATGGGTGTGGGCAAAAGAGGTATACGAGTGCGCAGGCATAATCTTTCTGCTGAATTTCGGAAGGCTGTGTCTGAACCGGAAAAGCGGGGCTCTAATATATCTGAGCAGGGCCTCTTTTACGATCTATATATTTCATTATCTGCCCGTCAACTTATTCACATGGCTATTTATAAGGCTGCAGGTGCCTATATTTGCTAAATATCTGCTGACGGTCGCCTTGTCCTATCTGATGGTTTTCTGTATGTGGGAACTGTGGCAATTGCGACTGAACGGAGCAGGAACTTCGGTATTTTAATGAATTGGCAAAGGGTATATCAAAGGATAAAATACTTCGAGAGAAATAATGATAACTTCAATAATACTCTCCCCACTTTAATTATAACACATGGGAAATGGAAAATGCAGTCTTATAATACTTGATATTTGTAAGTATACTGATATAGGTAATGTGATTTAATTAATATGGAGGAAAAAGAAAATGAGTATGAAATTTGATCCGAATAATGTCGTTATTAAGCTCTGTATGAGCGGGATGAGTTTAGAAGATAGTGGAAACATTGAAGATGCAGTTACAATGTTTCAAAAAGCATGGCAAGAAGCAACAGACGACTATGAATGGTTTGTTGCAGCTTACCATTTGGCTCGTCAACAAAAGAGTATTACGGACAAATTAAGATGGATGGAAACATCTTTACTGTGCGCACTAAAAATAAATGATGATAATGTTAGAAGTGCATACCCAACGCTATATTTAAGCATTGCCAAATGTTATGATGAATTAGGTGATACTGATAATGCGAAAAGAAACTATGAATTGTCAAACTCATATAAGGGTGCGGCTTCTGATGAAGGACCGTTTTATCATGGGACAAAGGCAGATTTGATGGTTGGTGATTTACTGACAGCGGGTGGGAATTCAAATTACAAACCTGAGCTTAAAATAAATCACATTTATTTCACTGCTAATGCCAATGGGGCAGGTCTTGCTGCAGCATTAGCAAAAGGGGAAGGAAGAGAACGCGTTTATATTGTAGAACCAACAGGTGAATTTGAAAACGACCCAAATGTTACTGACAAGAAATTCCCCGGTAACTTAACACGTTCTTACCGTTCACAAGAACCTTTAAGAATTATTGGTGAAGAAACTGATTGGGCGAAACTGACAACTACAGAGCGACGTAAATGGCGCGAAAATTTAACCAAAAACAAGGGCGAAATTATTAACTGAAGAGATAGGTACCAGACATCATTAGGCTGACACCATAATCCACATAATTCATAAGTGACTAACTGACGTACTTGGCGCCTATAATAGTCGGAATAGTTATCTGCGGCAATAACACTTAGCCAGGTTAAAGAAGCATTAGACTATTATAGTTTTTTAATGTCGGCACTTTTCCACTTGACATGCTCCTTATTATTACTTATGATATACTATATAGGTAACGATAAGGAGTGATTTTATGACCAAAGAGTATTATACCGTTGAGCAGATTTCCGAAATGCTTAATATACATCCGAAGACTATCCAGCGTTATATTCGAGAGGGTAAACTTCGCGCAACGAAAGTTGGAAAGAGTTGGCGTGTCACCGGCCATGACTTAAGCGTTTTCATCGAGAGTGACGGCGACAAGGGACTCTATTTCGGAGGCCGCCCAATGCAGAGTGTTACTGCCTCGTCAGTGGTCGACATTATTGCGGAGGGGAAAGAGAATGCAATCCGTATCATGAACACGTTAACAGCTGCCATGAATTCGAAACCGTTGGAATATGGACAGTCGTCCATGCATTCGCAATACATCGAGCGTGAAAATATGGTTCGCGTTACCCTCTGGGGAGATATACGCTTTATGGCAATAATGATGGATACGATTGCTTTAATAACAGAACAAAATAGTGTAGGAGAGTGAGTTTATATGAAAAACAGCGAGGAATACAGACCCAGCATTGAATCTGACGCTTTTGCACTATGGATGAAGGACGTGTTGAATGCTCTGAGTATTGAAACAGCTGTATTGACAGGCAACTCATTGGGCGGCTGGATGGCTCTGAAATTCGCAACTGCTTATCCGGAATGCGTTTCCGCGTTGGTTTTAATCGCATCCGCAGGTCTTGCACAAGTCAATTCACAGTTCATTTTGAATGTGGGGCAAACCCGGCAGAAGGAAGGAACTGTGCAGGTGACCTCTGATATAATTGGAGAACATAACATTCCGAAGGAAGTACTTGAGTTTATGAATCTGATCGTAGAAAGCTACAACCCTATTCAGGAGCTGCCGGTATTTGCGGACGAACAATTGCTGCGGCTTAATATGCCGGTGCTTTTTTTAGACGGGGAAAATGATGTAATCATTGATGCGAGAAGGTCTGCGAAGAGGCTTTCCAGTCTTATACCATCAGCTGAAATCCATCTGCTTCCGGACAGTGGGCATGTAGTGTCCAATTCGGTGGACTATATTGTTCCGTTTCTCAGTAAGAGATAACCCGATGCATGCGATTTGTAAGGAAAAGAATTGAGTACAATGGAATGACAACAGATGATATTAGAGGGCTTTTCTACATATATACCATGCTGCCCTGGTATCTACATTAATTACTTTAACATCAGGAAATATTGAGTCCAGTTCATCTTTAGCCACTTTGATAAAGTTAAAGTAATCACCACGCTCCAGCCATTCAGCAATAGTTGTAAGGAAGCCTCTTTTTTCATTATAATCATGCAGTATAACATATTCCTTTGATACTCTTTTCATTTCCTTATAGAGTTTTATCCTGTCTATTGTACTTAATCCATGGGCAACATAGGAGGAAATAGCTATATCAAAAGAATTATCCGGAAAAGGCAGGCTTTCAC
>JAQVFD010000186.1 GCA_028697435.1 Clostridiaceae bacterium | reverse complement strand
TTTATTTTCTGCCTGTTTCCGTTCAGAATAATTTTATGAACATTAACGGAATCCTTAATTGCAATTCCTATGAAGCAAAGTCTGACAGGTTTCTCGGCAGTACCCCCTTCAGGTCCTGCTATGCCCGTGATAGAGAGACCAATATCCGTACCGGCAAGATCTTTTGCGCCTAAGGCCATTTCTTCTGCAGTTCGGCTGCTTACGGCACCATATTTCCTGATTGTCCCTTCATTAACCTTTAGGATGTTTATTTTGGATCCATTGCTATAGCTGACAATTCCGGACATAATGCTTGCAGATGCACCCGGAATATCTGTCAGACGACTTGCAATAAGTCCTCCGGTACAGGATTCTGCCAGTGAGATTGTCAGCTTTTTTGCCTGAAGCAGCTTCAAAACAACCTCTTCCAAGCTTTCATCATCATAACCGTAAATATTATCGCACAGTATTGCTTCTACCCTCTGTTCCATTTGAGCTATAAGGCGATCAGATTCCTCCGGTGTATCTGTTTTTGCTGTAATTCTGAGATGCAATTCTCCATCTTTGCCATAAGGAGCAATTGTAGGATTAGTCTGGCTGTTTATTATCTCCTTCAGCATATCCTCTGCTGCGGATTCTCCAACTCCTATAACTCTAAGCACTTTTGACCTGATTGTCGAATGTGTTTTAGCCTTGAGATATGGCATTACTTTATTTTCAAACATCGGATAAAGCTCTTTAGGAGGACCCGGCAACATTATTACTATTTTCCCATCTTTCTCTATCAGCACTCCCGGAGCAGTTCCATTGTCATTTTCCAGTATAATAGCGCCTTCCGGAATGTATCCCTGCTTAATGTTGTTTTCTGTCATGGGCCTTCCTGTTGCATTGAACATACATTTTATTCTATTTATGCTTCCTTCATCCGGAAGCAGCTTCAAGCCCATAACCTGCGAAACTCCCTCTTTTGTAAGGTCATCCACTGTCGGTCCCAAACCTCCGCTTGTAATAATCAGATCCGATCTTTCAAGGCTTGTCTTGATTGTGTCTGTCAATCTTTGAAAATTATCTCCTACCACTACTTGATAATATACGTCAACCCCTATATCTGCCAGCTTTCGGGACAGATACTGTGCATTGCTGTTGACAATATTGCCAAGCAGTAATTCAGTGCCTACTGCTATTATCTCACCTTTCACTTAAGTACCTCCATTCTAAATCTTGAACAGGCACCATGTATGGTGTCCCTACTTTATTTCATTTTTTCAATAACCTGCTTATTCTTTATGAAATATTCTAGTCCCGATATTACAGTAATAATCAGTGCAGCATAAGTCATAATAAAGTCCATGGGTAAATTAATACTGCTGAAGGGAAAGTTGTCTAACAGGAGTACTACTATAGTTATTATCTGAGTAACTGTTTTAACTTTTCCATAACTGCTGGCAGCAATAATTATATCCTGAGCGGCTGCCAGGGTCCTAAGACCGGTTACTGCAAACTCTCTTGCAAGTATAATGAATACTATCCAAGCTTCTATCCTGCCAAGCTCTATAAGCACTAAGAACGCTCCTGTAACGAGCAGTTTATCTGCAAGAGGGTCAATAAACTTTCCAAAGTCGGTAATCATATTATATTTGCGCGCAATATATCCATCCAAATTGTCGGTAATTGATGCTAATAGAAATATAACCACTGCAGCTTCCATGTGATAAGGAAGCTCTACAATTGCAAATAATATAAAAACAGGAACCATCAGTATTCTTAATATAGTAATTTTATTTGCAAGGTTCATACATTCTCTCCCCCACCAAATCGTATTCGTAAGCCCTTTTTATGATTATATGACAGAAATCCCCCGGTATTATGTTTTTATCAGATTTAAAATATACTTTCCCATCAATTTCAGGTGCATCCATAAAGCTTCTCCCAAAGTGCCCGTTATCAGAAGCTCCTTCTACCAACACCTTGAGAGTTTGTCCAACTAGACTTTTGTTATATTTCTCTGAAATATCCTTCTGAAGAAGCATTATTTTTTCAAGCCTCTCCTGCTTTATGGATTCTTCGATTTGATTTGGCATATCATAAGCAGGAGTATCTTCTTCCCTTGAATATGCAAATACCCCAAGCCTGTTGAATTTCATTTTTGCTACAAAGTCATACAACTCACTGAAATCCTTCTCGGTCTCTCCCGGAAAACCTACAATAAGAGTTGTCCTAAGCACAATGTCCGGTATTCTCTTTCTAAGTTTTTCAATCAATTGGATTATCTTTTCCCTACTGCTTCTTCTGCCCATCTTCTTCAGTATAGAATTGCTGGAGTGCTGTATCGGAATATCAAGATATTTGCATATTTTATCTTCTCTTGCGATAACTTCAATCAGTTCGTCGTCAAATTCATCAGGATAAGAGTACAGAAGCCTTATCCATTCAATACCATCAATTTCAGTCAGCTTAATCAATAATTCACTTAGCTTAAAGCTTTTGTATAAGTCAATACCATATCTTGTTATATCCTGTGCTATGATATTCACTTCTTTTATACCATTCTTTGAAAGCTCCTTTGCTTCCTCAAGTATGTCCGACATTCTTCTGCTGCGATATTTTCCTCTCAAAGTCGGTATTATGCAGTAGCTGCATCTGTTGTCGCAGCCTTCGGCTATCTTTAGATATGAGGATGCCCCGAAACTTGAAATATGCCGGGGAAGGCTATCTATATCTATTATTTCCTGATGTCCATACAACACTACCTTTTCGCCCTGCAATACCTGATTTATCACTTCCGCAACGTTCTTATAATCCCCTGTACCGATCACAGCATCCAATTCAGGCAGCTCTTTAATCAGTTCATCCTTGTAACGTTCGGCGAGGCAACCTGTTGCAATCAATACCTTACATTTTCCACTTTTCTTATAATCGGACATCTCAAGAATTGTATCAATAGATTCCTGTTTTGCACTTTCAATGAAACCGCAGGTATTGATTATTATTATCTCTGCAATTTCAGCACTATTTGTAATTTCATATTCATTATTAAGGATGCTCTTCATCATAACCTCTGAATCGACAAGATTCTTAGAGCATCCAAGTGATACTACCGCAACTTTTAGACTCAACAAATTCTCCCCTTCCGAGACCTAATCATCCAGGTCTTCCTTACTCATCAGAACTCTCCTGGGTTTACTTCCCTCAAATCCTCCGATTATTCTCCGTTCTTCCATTTGATCTATTAGTCTTGCTGCCCTGCTATAGCCTATTTTCAGTCTTCTTTGAAGCATAAGTATGGACGCCTGTCCGCTTTCAACAACTATTCTTATAGCATCATCCAACAGCACGTCAACTTCAGCATCTTCATCAATCTCCACACTATGCTCAATTTCTTTAATTATATCATTGTCAAAGCTCACAGTAACTTGTTCCTTTAAAAAGTTCACCAGCTTTTCTATTTCCTTCTCAGACACAAAAGCACCTTGTACTCTGATAGGTTTTGCTGCTCCAACGGGATAGAACAATGCATCACCTTTTCCCAAAAGCTTTTCTGCCCCGCCCATATCAAGTATTGTCCTTGAATCAATATGAGATGATACAGCAAAGGATATCCTGGAAGAGATATTTGCCTTTATAAGACCTGTAATGACATCTACAGAAGGTCTTTGAGTTGCTACAACAAGGTGTATACCTGCAGCGCGGGCCATCTGAGCCAATCTGCAGATGGAGTCCTCAACTTCTCCCGGGGCTACCATCATCAAATCCGCCAGCTCATCTATAACAACAACAATTTGTGGTATTTTTGAGAGCCCTTCCTTATTCAGATTATTATATCCATAAATATCCCGAACATTATTTGAAGCAAATTTCTTATAACGCTCTGTCATTTCCATTACTGCCCAGTTCAATGCTCCGGCAGCTTTTTTGGGATCCGTCACAACAGGTATCAATAGGTGCGGAATGTTTTTATAGACGCTTAATTCAACAACCTTAGGATCTATAAGCAGCAGTTTGACCTCATCCGGAGTTGCCTTATACAATATACTTGCAATAAGTGCATTTATACATACACTTTTGCCTGAGCCGGTAGAACCGGCAATAAGAAGATGAGGCATTTTAGCTAAGTCTGCCACTATATTCGCGCCGGCAACATCCTTTCCCAATGCAAATGAGATTCTGGATTTTTGCTTCTTAAACTCCTCCGATTCCAATACCTCTCTTAAAAATACACTGGTTATGTTCTTGTTGGGTACTTCTATACCAATTGCCGCTTTTCCGGGTATAGGCGCTTCTATTCTAATATCCGGTGATGCAAGGCTAAGTGAAATATCATCTGCAAGGCTCAGTATCTTGCTTACTTTTACGCCGGGACTTAACTGAAGCTCATACCTTGTAATTGCAGGTCCGACGGAAACCTGAGCAATACTGGCACTTACCCCAAAGTTTTTTAGAGTATCTTCCAGTATCTTTACATTGTTCATTACTTCTTTCTTTCCATTGCTTGACTTATTCTCAGCAGGCAATGTAAGGAGATTCGTATTTGGAAGCTTATAATTCACATAATGGATATTGTTTACAGGCACTATTTTGGGGACTGCTTCAGCTTTATCCGACTGATTCTCTTTGTGAGATCTGTCTTTATTTCCGGTCTTATCTGCAAC
>JAQVFD010000185.1 GCA_028697435.1 Clostridiaceae bacterium | reverse complement strand
AAGATTCAGCAAATTTTGTGCTTTCTCCGGGTCTGATTTTATCAACATATCTCTCTTCATAGCATATAGGCTGTTATATTTGCGCTCACTATCCACATAACTTGCCCCTTCGGTATTAAGCTTTGATATTTCATGCTTCACGTCTTCCAAATCGCGAGCTGTCTGGTCGTATTTAAGCTTTGCCGAAAGGGCCTCAGCTTTCTCCTTCTCCAAATGTTCCTCAAGCCTGCCCAGGACAGAGTAAAAAATGCCGGTAAGACTATTTCCCTCCAGCTTCTTCACATCCAAATCTTCCTTATCCAGAATATTCTTCAGCTCAGATATCTTGCGTTCAAGGGACAGCTGCTCATCATGAAGATTTTCGAGCATTGAATCGATTTTATGCAGGCGGAAGACCTCCTGCTGCGCTTCTTCCAATTGTTTGTTAATTTCAGTATACATGATATTACTCCTTAATCAGAATTAATGCTTCTCATAAACAAATATGTTGATATCTACTTCCGTAGCAAATTCACTCAGCTTCTCCAGAGCATCTATTTCTGCGTGGCGGCTGTAGGGCGTCATCGTGAAAAGGTTCAAGATATCCTGCTTACTTTTTAATAGTATCTCATAATTCACGTTTCTCTGTGCTAAAAGGGTGAATCCTTCTCCAACGGTTCCCTTCTGTCCTATTTCCTCCGGACTTTCATACAGTGCTTCCCTGATGCTGTATAAATGCCGCGCCCCGGGGGAAGCAACAATAAGCTTTCCCTTTGGTTTGAGTATACGCCTGAACTCACCTTCATCTCTGGGTGCAAAGCTGCACAAGATACAATCCAGTGCACCTTTCAAAACCGGAATATGATAATTGCTTGCAACTGCAAATCTTATGCCTTTATTCCTCCCGGAGGCATAGTGTATTGCATCCTTTGAAACGTCAATACCGTAAACATCAACTTTTATACTATCGCAGAAATCTGTCAAACTGTTTTTCAGCCTGCATAAATAATATCCTTCCCCGCATCCGGCATCCAGAATACTGATGGTTTCTTCTGAATCTTTATCAACTGACAGTGCGGATAAAACAATGTCATTTAATACATTGGAAAACTCCTCGTAATATCCCTTATCAAGGAACTCCCTGCGGCTTTGAAGCATCTCTTTACTGTCTCCCGGAGTGCCTGCCCCCGTATGACCGGGAATCAGCAGGTTTACATATCCTTTTTTTGAAATATCAAAACTATGGCCTTTAGAACAAAAGTACTGTTTCTCACCTTGCTTTAGTACTTTGGAGCAATTCGGACATTGAAATATCGTCTCTCTAACCAAACCAAACACCTTCCCCTTTGTCTGAGTAATCAACAGATTTCTACTATAGTAAGGACCTCTTTGGTCGACTTCCCAAGATATATCTACTCTTCACTGGTGCTATGTAAGACAAACTGTGAACTGTCCCATACAAAATACTGTCTGATAATCTTCCCTATGCTGTTATCATAGTAAAAATTCAAAAATCCTATCTCTGAGACCTTTTCAAGAATTGCAGCATATCTGCTGTTTCCTCCGCTGCTGAAAATAGTACCTATCTGCATATTATCTTCTGTTTTGATCTTCTGTTTTGATCTTTTGTTCATTCCCTGATCTTTCAAATTTCACAGGAACTGTATTCTCTTCAATTACTGATGTTTTTTCCTCCTGAGCCTTACGTTCCAGCAAGTCTCGTACCTCTTTCTCCATTCCGTCTTTTCCGGCGGTCTCTCCCGTCATGATAATACCGGTTAGCTCTGCCTCATCACCTCTATGGGTAATAACCAACAGAGGACTGCCCATGCTTGACGTTTCTGTAAGCCATCCCTCTTCATCATAGCTCATACCTCCTGCCATAACCACCTTTTTCAAATCCTCAGGCAGCAGGCGGTATTCCAAAGCATATACCTGAATAGGATTATCTGCCAACTCATCAAAGGTTTCCACTAATTCCAGCCGAGTTATTTTACTGTCAATAATTTTTACAGCCGGATTTGATTCCAGGTTTTCAATGTCCCTATTGATTATCTCCCATGCGAGGCTAATAATTGAGTCTTCAATATTTGTTGCAGTCTGACCGCATCCGGTTGCCAAGAAAGCCAGAATCACAATTATAATCAGTAATCGTATTCTCATATCAAAAAACTCCATTCATATAATCATGCCTTGGTTATCAGCTCTTTTATTTCCGTTTCAGTCCCCCTAATTCTCGAAGACTCCTGACTTTCCAAGCTGCTGAGCTTACTCAATACGCTTTGTGCCTGATTTCTGACCTGAGATATGCTCTTATGGGAATTCCGAAGCAATCAAATCCATGAAAACAACAATCAGTTCTTATCAATTTGAATTATAACGAGGCAAACGGTACTCCGAAAGAATCATTATAATTGGGGGCCCCCTCTCTGTTGATCCAGTATGCCTTAACGCTTGCTTTTACATGTTGATCCTTAAGATCCAAGGTTATTTTAGAGCCTCCTCAAATATTCTTTTATTCCTTGTCTCCAAATTACTCCTTAATGCCTTTACACTACATGCAGTCACTTTTTATAGTCATCGAGAGAAAAGCTTTCAACAGAATTATCAGCTTTTATCGATACACTTAAGCGGAGCTTTTTTTCCGCTCTTTTAAAGAAACTTATCGGAGATCTGTAGCTCAAAGGAAAACTTACATGCCCACCAAATTTCTTTTCAGTATCCTTAAGGAATTTCTCCGATATGCTCGTTTTTATCCCCCATGTAAGATGGGAATCCGTAACCTCTCCGTCTTTATTATAGGTATCCCCAAATATCGCCGGTTCTCCAAGAATATTGACTATCTTTTCCGGAGTATTGCATTCAAATACAGAATTCAGTTCTTTTTCAGTAAGCTTTATTGTATATGGGGTACTAAAGCTGACTGTCTTAACAAACATTCCCGGTTTTTCATCTTCTCTGTACCATACGCTTAAATAGCCATAAGGATAGTGCCAAGACTCAAAGACCCCATAAATATTCTTGCTTTTCTTATCCAGAATATCGTTTATTTTCTCTATATTCGTATCATGGCCTATCTGCCCGTATGCCTTATAAATGCTTGTACTTTTCATCTCTTCCAATGTAAGCTCTTGTCTTAGTGCAGTTTTTATAGTGAGTCTGAATTCATGCAAATTAAAGTTTACACTTATCAAAGTAACTGATAAATATGCTATTACAAGCAAACCGATTATTAGAGCATATATCTTTTTCAATATGCATGACCTCCTTTCAAAGCATTGGGAGCGGTTCTTTTTCTTTCGGAATTCAACTGCTTTTCTTTGTATTCTTTCCAAAGCACACTATACTTGCACCCAATGCGGATAATGCTGTATAAACAAGTACCCATACAAAAAAAGATTTATTAAATACTGTAAATGCAGCAATAAACCACATTACAAAAGTTATTCCCACAACTATGAATATTTTCTTTATTAATATTTGCCCTATAATGCCAAGCAAAAAGGACAATAAAGGGTAAATAAATAATGCCATCAAAATTTCTATAGTTAACCCCTCCTCAAGAAATATGTATGGATAGCTTAAAATGACTTGTTAATTATTCTTTCTTCTATTATTCTAATTTCTTTGATAAATGGCTCCATGCTTATTAACTGCTCTTTAGTCAGCCCTTTTGCATCAAAAATGATTTCACCGGATACATCTAAACTGCTGCCTTGGGTGACAGTCTTATTTACTTGTATAACTGTATCTCTATCTGAAACCCTTTCCTGGAATTCCTGTGAGAGCACCGGCTCAACAGATACTATTTTTATATCTGATGCATCATTGTTTGTTAAGGTCATAGTGTACTTAAAGCTTTGTGTTTCAAAGTCATTCGTATTTGCCCCCACTGCTCCTAGGCTTGACGTTATAGTGTTAATTTCTATACCCATGGTATTTAAGGTATTATTACCGGAACACCCGGCAAGTGGTAAAAGAACAAATAATAGAAGTATTATACTAATTTTCTTGAACATTTCTTAATCCTCTCCGTGGTTATCCAAATTTCAATACATAGCTCCGTCCAATCCGTTTACAATTTCTATACCGGAAACCAATCCGTCATTAATAAGAAAGACCAAGCTTTTAGTACTTTCTTCAGGGGTATGGGCATAGGCATAGTCGTAATCATTACCGAACCATGCCTCATCATCGTAGGAGATGCTATCAATCTTTCTGAGAGGTTTTTCTGATTGCTTTTCCAAGAGAGCCTTCTCTGTACTGCCGATTGTAATACCCAATGAGGAACAGCCTTCCTTGACAGTGCGGATAGTAATAACGTTGTACACACCTTCATTAGGGTTAAGATATGTTATCTGCAGATTGTCGCCTTCCACTACCGCACCATTGCCGAAGCTCTCAGCACTAAAGCTTTTGCGGCTCTTCTCGGTCAAATCAAAGCCGAAAGGAAAGTCCACTGGATATACATCCAGAAACAAAGTGCCGGTTTCGGGAATAGTGAGAGCGAATATGCTTTCGCTGTGGATGTCCCCGGTAGATGCCTTGGCATAGTCTTCCTTTGGTGCTTCACTGTATACATTGGAAACAAAAAGATAGCCTCCATCCTTTTCCCGCAATGTCAGTACCTTTTCCCCGTCGGCAAAGAAAGCATCATC
>JAQVFD010000184.1 GCA_028697435.1 Clostridiaceae bacterium | reverse complement strand
AATTGCCAATATTACCACTGCTCAAACCTTTGAAAAAGGCGATATGGTATATATGGCAGGTGATAAAGGCAGCACTCTTTATGTTCTGCATACCGGAAGGGTAAAGATTTCAAGGCTTAGCATAAGTGGCAAGGAGCAGGTAATACGTGTGATAGGACCGGGGGACTTTATGGGTGAGCTCTCTCTGTTCGGGTCCGTACCATTGACTGATAACGCTGAGGTATTGGAAACCTCAACCATGTGCGTAATTGACGGGGCAAAGCTCAAGGAACTAATGGCAAAATATACTTCTATTGCCTTTAAGGTCATGGATGATCTGAGCAAGCGATTGGAAAAAGCTGAAAATCTTATAGAAGCTATTAGCTTAAATTCTGTGGAGCAGCGTTTGGCACAAGCCTTACTAACTTTATCTGATGAAAAAAATGAAGTTATTTTAAATATGACCAAAGGAGATTTTGCCTCTCAAATGGGTATGAGTCAGGAAACCTTGAGCAGAAAATTGACCGTATTCCAGGCAGAAGGTTTGATCGAACTGAAAGGTCATAAGAAAATCATATTATTAAGCAGAACCGGACTGGAGGAAATCAGTGCGACTGTCTAAATATTTATCCTCTTCCAGAAGGAAGGCATACCGAGAAGTAATATTGGATATATCTCCAATCTCCCTATAATCATACACATGGATAATACTATCTTGCTTAGATTCGACAGGGTCGAATAGTTACCCGCCGCACCTACAACGCCGAAACCAGGTCCTACATTTCCAATAGTAGCTGCAACAGAGGATATTGTCGTTGCCCAGTCAAGATTATCAAGGGAAACAATAAGCACAGCGGTGATAAATACTATTATGTACATGAAAAAGAATCCAAGTACCTCGGAAATAGTTTTTTCATTCACTGCCCTGCCGCCAAATCTGATTGAATAAACCGCTTTTGGGTGTATAACTTGCATAAGTTCTCTTTTCATAACCTTGAACAGCAGCAAAAACCTGATATTCTTTATTGCACCTCCGGTGGAACCTGCACAGCCCCCGACAAACATCAGCATAAACAGTATAATTTTACTGAACATTCCCCATTCTTCAAAATTCGATGTTACATATCCGGTAGTACTGATTATTGATACAACCTGAAATGAGGAGTGCCTCAGTGATTCCCAGATGGAGCTGAATACATTACCGTACAGGTTGATTGTTATTAAGATTATCGCTATTATCACTGTTCGTAAATAAAAACGGAACTCCTCATCTTTGAAGGGGGCACAAAGGTCTCCTTTCAGCATCTGATAATACAGAGTAAAGTTTGCGCCGCAAATAAATGTAAATATTGTTACAATTATTTCTACCGTTAAATTATTATAGCTTCCTACACTGGAGTTCATATTAGAGAACCCACCAGTTCCGACCGTACCAAAAGTATGTATTGCCGAATCAAAAAGAGGCAATCCCGCTATTCTAAGCAGTATGATTTCCAGTATAGTAATTGCAAAGTATATACTATATAAAATTTTAGCCGTTTCAGCCACCTTGGGCACAATCTTCCCCGGAGTCGGCCCAGGGCTTTCCGCCTTCATCATTTGCAGTGAACCGGCACCTATTGAGGGCAGAATGGCTAAGGTAAATACAATAACACCCATTCCGCCAACCCAGTGGGTAAAGCTCCTCCAAAAAAGTATCCCTTTGGGAAGCCCCTCTATCTGTGTAAGAATACTTGCACCGGTGGTTGTAAAACCTGAACTTGCTTCAAAAAATGCATTAATGTGTGAGGGTATTGCACCGCTTATTACAAAAGGAAGCGAGCCGAATAATGAGAGCAGTATCCATCCTAATGCAACAATGGCAAAACCATCACGAGCATATATATCATTCTTGCTTGCCCTAATACAGGTTAGCGGAATACCTGCCAGGGCAGTGATCAATATACTGCTGCCAAAGGCTGCAATGTCTTCTCCTCTATAATATACTGATACAACAAGGGATGGCAGCATCAGCAATGCTTCACATACCAGTATAATACCCAAAACTCTTAATACTACTCTAAAGTTCAATCTAGTATCCTCCTTAAGAAACCGCAGCTACCTCATCCAAGCTGGAGATGTTTTTATTTTTTGAAATCACAATTACCCTGTCCCCTTCTTTGATAATATCATTTCCATGGGGGATTACAACTTCATTCTTTCTGACTATGGTAGCAATGATAGTCTCCTTTGGAAGCCTCAGCTTCTTAAGCTTAATATTCAATATCCTACTTCCTGATTCTGCAATTAATTCAGTTATTTCTGCCTGTCCCTCAACTATCCTGTATAATGACTCAACGCTATTGCCCCGTACATATTTCAATATCTGATTGCTGGTAATCTGTTTTGGACTTATTAAGTTGTCTATACCAAGGTTTTTAATTATGCTCATATAGTTGAGCCTGCTAACCTTGGCTATGACCTTTTTGGCACCGTTCTGCTTTGCAAGCAGTGAAGCCATCATATTTTCCTCATCCATTCCGGTCATTGCAATAAATGCATCCATATCATCGATATTTTCGGATCTCAGCAGTTCTTCATCTGTTCCATCCCCATTGATTATAAGTGCTTCCGGTATCAATTCAGATAATTGAATGCACTTTTCTCTGTCTATCTCAATTACCTTGACCTTCATACCTATTTCTACCAAAATCCTACTCAAATAAACAGCAATTCTCCCTCCGCCTACAATCATTACATTCTTAATCTTTTGCGGAACTTTACCAAACATCTTACAAAAATTATATAAATGTGAAGGTTGTCCAATAAGGTATATACTGTCATCCTCGTTAATTATAAAATTCCCATTAGGCACTATAACCTCTTCATTCCTTATTACGACCCCAATCAAAATGGAGGATTCAAACTTAATGCCAATATCTTTAAGGCGAATGCCCACCATAGGCATATCTGCCGTTACTTTTATCTCAATCATTTTTACCCTTCCCTTTGCAAAGTTCTCAACATTGATTGCAGAAGAGAAGTTCAGCATATTCGCTATTTCGTCTGCGGCTGCTTGTTCAGGATTTATTATCAGGTCAAGTCCCAGTTCCTCTTTGAGCAATAAAAGCTCATGAGCATATTCGTGATCCCTTATTCTTGCTGCTGTATGTTTTACACCTAACTTTTTACCGGTAAGGCAGCAAACCATATTAACTTCATCGCTGTTTGTCACGGCAATCAGTAAATCAGCAGTACTTATTCCCGCTTCCATGAGAACATTGGCACTGACTCCGCTTCCCTTGATACAAAGAACCTCAAGATTTTCTTCCGCTTTGCTCAAAACATCATAATTCTTGTCTATTATAATTACATCATGATTATTCTTTGATAAGTTTTCTGCCAGATTATATCCTACTTTTCCGGCACCTATAATGATTATTTTCATTTATTGAGCCCCCACATATTTACTTTATGAGAAGTATTGACGCTTAAGTATCATTCTATAGATAATACTTATTATTAGCAAGCTTCACTTTTAAGAGAACTCCTGCCTAATCTTGATTTGGCAGAAGTTTTCTTACTATTGCTATAGGTTTTGAAATGGGGCTTTGATTAGGTGCCCCATATATAATAAAAAAATGCTCCGCTTGAAGCATTTAATTTTGGTGACCCATAGGGGATTCGAACCCCTGTTACCGCCGTGAGAGGGCGATGTCTTGACCACTTGACCAATGGGCCATATAGCAAATGAATATTCCATTAACATTTTACTCTATAAATCTATTTTTGTAAATTAAAATTTGTAGTTTAGTATTGGCAATAAGTGTATCCTGCAATCATAATGGCAAAATTCCTTCATATATTGTTAGTAAATAAGGAGGTGTATCATGCTCATTCATGTTGTAAAACCGAGAGAAACCCTATGGCAAATTGCAAATTTTTACCGTGTTTCAACTACATCAATAGCGGAAGTCAACGAGCTTCCTGATCCAAATCAACTGGTAATCGGTCAGGCTTTGGTCATACCGACGGAAGATATTTTTCACACTGTAGTATCGGGAGAATCTTTATGGAGAATCGCCCAGACATATGGAACCACTGTCCAGACAATTCTTCAGAATAATCAGATTGTCAATCCCAACAATATATATCCCGGTCTGGTATTATACATTCCCGCTCTCCGATACCGTATCCAGCCCGGAGATACATTACGGTCTGTGGCTCAAAGGTTTGGAGTTTCTTTAGATAATTTGATAAAAATAAATAATATTGAAAATGTGAACCTTATTTATCCGGGTACTGTATTGGTAATACCACACAAAAAAAGACCCAACATTGATGTAAACGGATATATTTACATCTTGGGTCAAGAGGCTGTTCCGATTATTGAGGAAGTAGGTGAACATCTGACCTATTTAAGCCCCTTCGCATACTTAATCAGAGAAAACGGAACTTTACAGGCAATTAGTGACGTCCCGGCAATTCAAACTGCCATAGCTAAAGACGCTATACCTATGATGTCTATTACAAACTTTACTTCAACAGCTTTGGGAGAAAACCTTGCCAGTGTCGTGTTAAACAGTTCCCAGATCATAGAGCGTCTGCTTGCCAACATCATCACTTCATGAAAGAAAAAGGGTATGAGGGATTGAATGTTGACTTTGAAAATGTGCTTCCGGCTGACCGTGAG
>JAQVFD010000008.1 GCA_028697435.1 Clostridiaceae bacterium | reverse complement strand
AAGGGTGAACTGATAAACCGGTACCTTAACAGGCTGCAAAGTGGGTGAGGAATCCTCTATTTTTGGTTTAGGAGGAGGCAAAGGAAGCCCTCCTTCAACTACCGGCGCGGGAGCATGAACTACAGGACTTGAAGTCTGTCCTTCTTTTTCATTTTCCGAAAGCAAATGATAAGTTGATTGAGAAATTATATCATCCATTAGCAAACTGGTTGCTTTAATTTTCTTGTGCCCGACAAGGAATCTCCGATCTGCATTTGCTTCATTGACTATATAGCTGCGAATAGGGCTCTCACTAATTTCCAGGGTTTCTAAAACTAAATCTTTTTGAAAGAGAGCTTCTTTTAATAGCACAAAAACCACATTCCCCAGGTTTGTAATGGTAGGCTCAAGGTTATCAAAGGGAGGAACCTGCACCAGGTTTTTTTCTGAATAGACTTCCAAGGTTTCGGAAATGATAGCTTCTATTCTATCAAAGGGCACAAAGCTTCTTCTGCTCGGCGAAATAAATAAAGCTATATCAAATGTTTTAGCGTGAACAGATGAAATATCTTTAATATTACCGGAACTGAGAAACGTTATTAACTTATACCTTAATTTATACCCTTCCAATGCCATTTCTCCAATGTTCGACATTATTAAATGTTTTTTTAGCTAATATGATATTACCATGCTTTTCTATAAAATTGTATTATTACAAATATTATCCCATTTTTTCTATAAAATTGCAACACCGCTGTTATTATCCTGATTTTCCACTTAAAAAACAGCCATGTTTAAGCGAATACCGCTTAACATGGCTGGATTTATAGCATTAACACTTCTCCGGAGGTATTTGGCTGACTCTATCAAGCTTAAACTTTGATTTGTCAACGACTCTGACAACATCTGCAACATTCACGCAATGATCACTGACTCTTTCAAGGTTGGTCAATATCTCCAGGAACAATACACCGGCATTTATATTACATTCACTTGTGTTTATCCTGCTGATATGACTTGCTCTAAAGGTATCCCTCATTTCATCAACCTTTCTTTCATATGTATCCACTGCTTCCACATAAGAAGCTTCCTCAGTGCCCAAGGCCAGAAAGGCATTTTCCATCGCCATATTTACACCTTCATATATTTCCTTCAATTCCTCTATTGCATAGCTGGAAAAGGAAACCTTGTTACTAATCTTGTATTGAGCTATTTCAGCCAGGTTTTCCGCATGATCTCCGATTCTCTCCACGTCATGTACCGTATTGAAAAGCATTCCCACCTTTTTCTGCTGTTCTTCCCCTATTGCAGTATGCATGACTTCTTGGAGAAATTCACCTATTCTTTTCTCCAGTTCATTTATGACCTTCTCATTATTCAATATCTCATCTATAACTCTCTCATCACTATTTATAATCGCTTGCATTCCTTTTTCTACATTGCACTTTGCAATTTCGCCCATTCTGATAATCTCTTTTACAATCTGACCGACAGCTATGGAAGGAGTCTCCAGTATTCTTTTATCAAGATATTTCAAAGCAAATTTATCATATACATCTTCACCCGGAATTACTTTGGTGACAAAGGAGATAAGCATAGCGGAAAATGGCAGTATAACTATGGTGTTAGTAATATTGAAAAATGTATGTGCATTGGCTATTTGTCTCGCAGGTTCTGACGCTGTCATGGCTACCAGTGCAGTTACCGGATGTAATATAAACATAAAAATTATCGTGCCGATAATTTTAATTGTTACATGCAGTACTGCAGCTCTTCTGGCTGTCAGGTTTGTACCTATGCTGGCAATAAGTGCGGTAACACATGTGCCTATATTATCACCAAAAAGTATGGGCAATGCCGCTTCTATTGGGACCAACCCCTGCATGGCCAAAACCTGAAGTATACCTATAGTCGCACTGCTGCTTTGAATTACTGCAGTTAACAGCAATCCTGTAATAACCCCCAGAAATGGATTGCCCTCCAAGCCTATCATAAATTGTGTAAACTCAGGGATATCCTTTAAGGGCTTCATGGCATCGCTCATCATATTCATGCCCATAAATAGTATTCCGAAGCCAATTATTAATTCACCCAGATGCCTATATGACTTTTTCTTCGGAAACAACACAAGCAATGTACCAATAATGATGGCATAGGGGACAATATCATTGAACTTGAAAGCTATTATCTGTGCGGTCATGGTAGTTCCTATATTAGCACCCATTATCACGCCTACAGCCTGGGAAAGGTTCATTATACCCGCGTTGACCAGACCAACCACCATTACCGTAGTGGCACTGCTGCTCTGAATGATTCCTGTAATAGCGGTACCCACCAAAACGCCAAGCAATTTGTTTGTCGTAAGTATCTCCAGAAGCCTCTTAAGCCTGTCCCCTGCAGATTTCTGCAGAGCGTCCGACATTATATGCATACCATACAGAAAAAGAGCCAACCCGGCAAATAATGTAGTAAACATGTTGAGACCCAAAAAACCGCACCTCCATGGTAAATTTATTGTTATACCCATATTATTATACATGCTTACAATAAATAAAAGCAAGTCCGTTATGAACTTGCTTTATTTATTGAGCTTTTTTATTATAAACCGGTTTTTCCGTCAATACCATACATAAGATTCATTGTCTGAATTGCTTGGCTTGCATATCCCCTAATGGCATCATCAAGCATAGTTGTTACTGTAATATTACCTGTATTTTTGTCTGATGATGCTGATATCCTGCAGAAGCAGTTGCCGGGTCCTTTTCCGGCTTCGTTTATTGTATCGGCATCGCATACTTCAATTAATGGGTTTAATTTGTAGAATTCTCTATAAACCCCTAAAATATCATTCCGGCAAAATTCATTATATGGATTGGCAATGATCTTTGTGATAATTCCTTTGACTCCCGGAATAACATATGACGTGTATGAAGGTGCAGCATTCTTTCCGAATAATTCAAACATCTGTATGTTCACTTCTTCAGCATAATCTCTGCAATCCATTTTGTATACATTGATCCCGTTACTTACAGTCGAATCTGTACATGCAAGCTTATCACCGCATCTTAGACAGGAAATCCCTGATTTTGATTCAATAACCACCGTATTAATATCAATTATATTGCCTTCGGCAAGAGGTGCCAATCCTAACACTGCCCCGGTGCAATAACTGCTTGGATTTGCCGCTATTGGTATATCCCTCATCTTATCTTTATATAACTCGGACAATCCATATACCGAGCCGGGATATGCGCCGTTCCCCGGATACGGGTCTCCGATGTTAATTATCTTTTTACCCTTGGAAAGTGCTTTTGAATATATATCCTCTGCCATAGTACCGGAAAATCCGTTAAATATGATGTCTGACTTATTGATTGCATTTGCCATGCTTAAATATCCTGTACTTTTTTCTATGCTTCCGCAATTACAGCATACCGATTCACTAAGATTCTGAAAATCATGTATAATACTTACCTGAGCTGATTGGTGACCTGCAATCAGCTTTGAAAGCGATTCTCCAAGATATCCCTTTGCCCCTAGAATTCCAACCCAAATCATGAATACTTACCTCCATATATTACTTATTAATTGTTTCCGCAAAATGATTAATGAATTCCCTTCCGTGTAGTATAGCCTCTTTTACCCGCTGATCGGAAGGTCCTCCCTCAGTGTCCCTTCTTGATAAGCATACTTCGGGCTTTAAAAATTCATATACCTCATCCTCTATAAGGCAGGAAAAACTCCTGAATTCATCCATGGAAAGCTGAATCAACTCTTTATTGTTCGCAATACAATACTTCACCATTTCTCCGGCTGCGGCATGTGCATCCCTGAAGGGCAATCCCTTATTTACCAGATAATCAGCCAGATCGGTAGCATTTAAGAATCCACCTTTTAGATTGTTTAAAATGTTTTCTTTGTTTACGGTCATAGCTGCGAGCATTGGAATAAACACTGAAATGCAGGACTTCATAGTGTCTCCCGCATCAAATACCGGCTCCTTATCTTCCTGCAAATCCTTGTTATAGGATAAGGGAAGTCCTTTCATAATGGTAAGCAGGTTGAACAAATCCCCATATACCCTGCCGGTTTTACCTCTTATAAGCTCTGCAATATCAGGATTCTTTTTTTGAGGCATTATACTGCTTCCTGTGCTATAAGCATCGTCCATCTCGATATATCCGAATTCTCCGGTATTCCATATGATCAGTTCTTCACAGAACCTACTGAGATGCATCATCCCAAGTGTACAGCAGCCGATAAACTCAATCGCAAAATCCCTGTCTGATACTGCGTCTATCGAATTCTGTGAAATATCGGAAAATCTCAGAATATCTGCAACCATTTTTCTGTCTATGGGATATGTGGTTCCTGCAAGAGCACAACTTCCCAAAGGCATTACATTCATCCTTTTCAGGCAATCTTTGAACCTGCCCATATCCCTCTTAAACATTTCAAAGTAAGCCATAAAATGATGCCCCAGTGTAACTGGCTGTGCTTTCTGCATATGAGTATATCCCGGCATAACAGTGCCTATGTGTTCTTTAGACTTATCCAGCAGCAATACTTCAAGTTCTGTCAGAAGCTCAAGTATTTTATGAATTTCGTCCCTGAGATACATCCTCAGATCCAGAGCGACCTGATCATTTCTGCTTCTTGCTGTATGAAGCTTCTTACCTGTCTCCCCTATTTTTTCGATAAGAAGCTTTTCAATGTTCATATGAATATCTTCTGCATCATTATTCAGGTTTGCACTGCCGGATTCAAGCTCAAGCCTGATTTCCTCCAAAGCGTTTATTATTTTTGCCGCCTCATCGGTGTCTATAATCCCACATTTTCCAAGCATAATAGCATGGGCTTTACTGCCCTCGATATCATGAAAATATAATCTTGAATCAACAGAAATAGAAGCGTTGAAATCCTCAGCCTCAAGTGCAGTATTCTTACTGAACCTTCCTCCCCAGAGTTTCATTAACCTATCTTCCTTTCATCCTGCTGCTTGGCAAGCTTTCTGTTCATAAGTGCCATTACCTCTAAAGGTAAACCGAATAAATTGATAAAGCCTTCAGCATCCTTCTGATTGTAAATATTGTCTACATTCTCGCCGAAGGTTGCAAAATCCTTGTTATATAAAGAATAAACCGACTCCATTCCGGAAATTACGCAGGACCCTTTGTAAAGCTTCATGGAAACTACGCCTGTTACATTTTGCTGTGTAGAATCAACAAAAGCATCTAAGGCTTCCTTTAAAGGAGTATACCATAATCCGTCATATACCAAATCCGCATACCTATCCGAAACCATTTGCTTGAACCGCATCGTCTGCTTATCAAGAGTTATATACTCCAGCTCTTTATGTGCAGCAACAAGTATTGTGCCGCCGGGAGTTTCATATACCCCCCTCGACTTCATTCCTACAAGTCTGTTTTCTACTAAGTCTATTAATCCTATACCGTTTCTGCCGCCTATTTCATTAAGATTCTCCAATAATTCCAAAGGTTTATAGGCGACACCATTTAGTTTAACCGGTATTCCCTTTTCAAATACAATTTCAACATGTTCGGGCTTATCAGGAGCATCTTCCGGTGTTGTAGTCATCATATAAATATCTGTAGGATGAGGGTTTTTGGTATCCTCCAAATCCGCTCCTTCATGACTTAAGTGCCAAAGGTTCCTATCCATGCTGTAAGGACGCTCTTTGGTGACGGGAATCGGAATTCCCCTTGCTGCAGCATAATCAACCGCTTCTTCTCTGGATTTAATATTCCACTCACGCCAAGGAGCTATTACTTTTATATCCGGATTCAAGGCTTTTATAGTCAGTTCGAAACGCACTTGATCATTACCTTTGCCGGTGCATCCGTGAGCAATATATCCTGCTCCTTCTTTTTCCGCGATTTCTACGAGTTTTTTCGCAATAAGCGGTCTTGCCATTGCTGTTCCAAGAAGATATTTCCCCTCATATACAGCTCCGGCTTTTACGGTAGGTATGATGTAATCCTCAGCAAATTCTTTTCTTGCATCTATTACATAAACATTTGAAGCTCCCGTTCTTAATGCCTTGTGCTTAATAGGCTCCAGTTCGTCTCCCTGACCTACGTCAACACAGCAGGCAATTACGTCCATATCGTGATTTTCTTTAAGCCATGGAATTATTATTGAAGTATCCAAACCTCCGGAATATGCAAGTACTACTTTTTTGTTATTAATATCCATATTTATGACGCCCCCTATTGTATTAGTATATAATAATTATAATTATAATACCCAATGTATAAATATGCAAGTACTAATTATAAAATATACAAAACTTTTTATAATTATGAATTTATATTCAAAAAGGAGTATCGCAAACTACTGAATTAATAGTTATACGATACTCCCTTACAAACAATTTTCTAGTATTGTTTTAAAACCTGATTACCTGTCTTCTCATTCCGACATTAAGCACAAGCCCCACAGCAGCCATATTAGTCAAAAGAGAACTCCCTCCGTAGCTGATGAAGGGCAGCGGGATGCCTGTTACCGGCATTAATCCTATGGTCATTCCTATATTCTCCAATATGTGAAAAAGAAACATTGCTATTATGCCTACGCATATTAGCATTCCATAATCATCCTTTGATACCTTTGCAATATGTATACATCTTAAAAGCAGCCATGTGAACAGCATCAGCAAAATCAGAGCTCCTACCAGCCCCAGTTCCTCTCCGATAACAGAAAAAATAAAATCAGTATGCCTCTCCGGTATGAAGCCAAGATTGTTCTGGGTACCTTCAAAAAGCCCTTTTCCCAAAAATTGTCCGGACCCGATAGCTGTTTCAGACTGTATTACATGATAGCCTTTTCCCATTGGATCCAGTTCCGGGTTTAAGAACACAAGTATCCTGTCCTTCTGAAATGGTCTCAGAAGCTTCCACATTACCGGCAGACTTACTAAAAAAATCCCAAAGGCTCCTGCGATTATTTTGTAGCTCATGCCTGCAGCAAATAACATGAATATAGATATAAAAATAAATACCAGTGCAGTACCGGTATCCGGCTGAAGCAATATCAAGCCCACTAATAAACCTAAGTGAAGTATCGCAGGCAACACATCAATCAATCTGTTAAGGTTATCCTTCTTTTTTTCCAGATACTTTGCGAATGTTAAAATAAAACCTATCTTTACTATCTCAGAAGGCTGCATGTTCACAGGACCTAAATCAATCCATCCTTTGGTCCCCTTAGTGGAAAATCCTACAACTAAAACCAGTACTAAAAGAAAAACATTGGTTATATAAATTAGTATATAATTGTCACCGAAAGTCTTGTAATCAATGAGTAATATCAATAGCACCCCTATCATTCCAAGAATAAAAGCAATGATCTGCACCTTCAGAGAACCCATAGAACCTCCGCTCCTGATTTGGGTAGCGCTTGAAATTGCTATCATTCCATATATGATAAGCATTATTGTAGATATTACTATACCAATATCTATATTTTTGATGAGCTTCCTATCTACAAGATTCTCAACTTTCATAAAAACCATTCCTCTTCTGTATTTCAGTTTATATATTTTATTCTAACATAAATAATTAAGTTTGTTTCATTTATTTCTTTAACTCATACGGCACAACATACCTTGCCTAATATCCAGGCACATTATAAAATATCCATAGCTTTTTGATTTATGAGGTCTGAATTCCATAAACCCCCTGGACTTGTAATATTGCTCATTCCTTTTACTATATATCCCTGGAACTCCAAAAAGAAGATATTTTATCTGCCCTCTGTCATCATCCTCTTCATCTTTATCCTCATATTTTACACCCAAAATATAATCCTTTCTGTCTATCATCATGCTGCAGCCTTCAGACATGAACGGATACCCCAAAGGCATCATGTATCCCATGTATGGAACTGAAACACTATTTATTTCATATATGTTATCCCCTACCTTGAACCAGCTATAGCCCCTCTCTTTTTCAAAAGGCTCATACCTTCTTAATTTTCTCAGGATTCTCTTAAGCTTGCTGTGCTTATCCTCTTCGCAAGATTCATCATCATCGTAGCAATAGTATTCTTTAATATCCTTATATTCGATTTCACAGGGTTCTTCCATCGGAGCAATCGGAGGACACTCCGGTATTACTACTTGAATCTCTACATTACTTTCAGGTATTATCACCGGCTCCGGAACAGGCTGCTGTATCACGACTACCGGTTCAGGCATCGGTTCCGGTATAGGTTCAGGTTTAGGTTCAAGCTCTGGTTCAGGGACAACTTCCATAATGGGTTTTGGTGTCTCAACTATCGGAACATGTATCGGCGGCTGAGGCATTTCCGGTACTATTTCTTCAATCTCTATTTTTTTGTCTATCCTGGGTGCCTCTTGAACCTTTTGTTTATTTATTATATCGTACTTTCCCTTCCATTCTGATTTCTCCCTTCCCGTATAACCGGAAAGCGGTACGAATGCTCCGCAGGTCACAGCTGCAATATTGAAATCTCTTATACTCAGACCGCTTTTTAAAACATTCTCCGGTTCAAGTTCATAAGAAAGCTCTCCTCTCCCGCTGCCATCGATCATAATCTTTCCTACATCTACCGCTGCCTTCTTAGCCGATGATACGAGAATCAGCCTATACTCAACCCGGTCTTCAAGTTTAATATTTTGTATAAACGCATTGAGCCTTACCTTATTATTCTTAACTTCAATTTTTACATAACCTGTCGGTATCTTCCCGGGTGACATTTCGTATCCTTTGTCATCTTCCTGAAGTATTATAAAGTATCTTTTATATTCATTATTGGATGCCACATAATAACCCCCTTCTACACATAGTCATTACTAATATATGTATGAAGGGGGTAAAAGTGAACAGATTTTTTATTATATAGGAAAGTTATACTTTCCTATATAATAAAAAAATTGATTTATGTGCCGTGCCAGAATTTCCGACTTTGTCGGAAAAGGCACATGGCAAGCAAATGCGGTCGCAGCCGCATTTGTACTGTTTTATCATGAATTAAGGTCGTTGGCGATTTTCGCAAATTCTTCCAGGGACAAAGTCTCGCCCCGCCTCTTTTCATCAATACCGTTTCTTAATAATATTTCCTTTAGCTCTTCTTTTGTTTTTCCCATGTTTCCTGCAGACAACGCATTTAACAGGGTCTTTCTCCGCTGACCGAAGGAGGCCTTAACTACTCTGAAATACAGCTTTTCATCTTTAAGAATTACAGGAGGCTTATCCCTGGAGTCTAACCTCACTACCATGGATTCAACCTCAGGCTGAGGTATAAATGATTCAGGAGGAACTATAAGTATCTGTCGGGGTATACATCGGTACTGTACTGCCACTGTAAGGGCACCATAATCCTTGCCCCCGGGTGAAGCGCAAATCCTCTCCCCTACTTCCTTCTGAACCATAACCGTAATACTCTTAAGATTAATATCCTCCTCCAAAAGCTTCATTATAATGGGTGTTGTAATGTAGTAAGGTAAATTTGCCACTATCTTTACAGGAGTATCCCCGAACTTTTCTTCAAGTACCTTTTTTAAATCCAACTTGAGAATATCATCATTGATAATTTCTACATTTTCATATCCGAAAAGCGATACCCTTAGTATCGATATGAGCTTCCTGTCTATTTCCACCGCCAATACCCTGCCCGCTTTCTCACAGAGTATCTGTGTCATTATTCCCATACCGGGTCCAATTTCAAGGACACAGTCATTCTTTGAAAGCTCTGAGCAGTCTATAATTGTCTTCAGGATTGTTTCATCGGTCAAAAAGTTCTGACCGAACTTTTTTGCAGTCTTAAAATCGTACTTCCTCATCAAATCCAAAGTTGACGATTTAATTGATGTTCCCTTCATATGTATCATCCCTCTTAAGTATTACTCCAGTACTTTTCCAACTCAGCCTCCAGTTCTTCCCTGCTGATACCATACCTGTTCAGACGATTTAAAAACTGTTTTGCGTTTGCATAGCCTATACCTAATGCGGAGCCCAATCTGTTCCTCAGATCGGCTGCGTTTTGTCCTCCCGCAAGACCATAATATGTCATATCCCCGCTTTTAAACGTCCTCTTAACTTCTTTCAGCTCATATTTAGCCATAGCCAAGGCTTTTAATATACTTTCGGGAGCTGCATTCTCCACCCCGATGTCCCCTTCTTTGTAAGCCTCTTCCTTCGATAAGAAAGCATGCTTTACTCCTTTAATCTTATCAGAAATAATCTTTCTTATCTTCTCTCCCATAAAATCAGGATCCGTAAGCACAATCACACCATGCTTCTCCTGAGCCTTCCTTATCCTTTCCAGAATACTTCCGTTTATACCGAAGCCGCTGGTTATAATTATATCAGCTTCTACTGCCCGCCTTACTGAAGCTGCGTCATTTTTGCCTTCTACCACAATTGTTTCTTTAATCATTGGATACCTCACAACAAAAAATGCGGCTTATGCCGCATTTTTTAAAATTTGTATCTTGGTTTATCAAGCACATATACCTTTACTGTTCTCTTACCATATTTCGATACATCTGAAGGGGATTCATAATACAGATCAATCCTATTTCCTTTTATGGCACCGCCTATATCTGCCGCAAGAGCTTCCCCATACCCTTCAACATAAAGATATGTTCCTAAAGGAATTACCTTGGGATCTACAGCAACTATACCGGGTCTTACTCTCAAACCCGAATATGTTATTCCGTATTGGGGGTGGTCCGGATGCTTGCCGCAGCTTTCAAAAGTCGCATCATAGGCTGTTGCAGTCATCTTCAGGGCTCTTGCAAATCTGGTAACCTGTCCTCTTGAAGATACAAAGGTGGTTCTGCTTCCTTCCTCAATTATTCCATTAACAGGCTCCTTCAGTACCTTCTCCTCTGCAATTTCCCGTTTTACTTCCTTGCCATTCTCGAATATGACCTTTATTGACAGTTCTTTCAATCCGGAGCTGCCTTTTTTTACAACTCTCACTAAGCCCTTATCAAGATCGTCGCTTTTTCTCACATCATTGGCAAAGTCCATTTTCATCTCTTGTTTTACAATTTTCTCTTCGACCCTTGTTACTGCAATTGTTGTATTTCCTATAATTTCTGAATCCAAGCCGGGTGAAACTTTATCTATCTCGCCTAACTTTATCTGTGCTTCTTCTAAAACACTTTTTACATCAGGAGCAGTAGTCAGTATAACAGTATCATTGCCATCTGCGTTGATTACAATCGCTTTTGCTCTTGATATTTTAATATTCATTCCGTCCTTAAGCTTCTCCGTCATATTCACGCTTATCTTATCCTGGGGTATCATTTGTATATCGTTTTCTTCCAGCACGTCGGAAACAGTCTCCTTAAATGTGCTTACAGCTTTTACTCCCCCAATATCTTCAATAGTAATATCTTTCTTTATCGCACTATAGACATAAGATGCAGCGAATATCAAACATATTGCAGCGACAGCAATAAGCTTGATCGAAAATAAACTCTTGAAATGCTTAAAGTTTATTTTCATCGTTCAACCTCCTTTTTGCTTCGCCGAATGTTTATCTTTATTTCTTCATTCGGCTTACTTGTCAATTCTGCCCGAAGTCAAATGGTATGTTTTCCCATAAGATCCCGGCACACAAGTATTTTTATTTTACCTATATTTACTCCTATTGTCAAATTTATCTTTTGTAAGCATTTATACAATCTATGGCAAACCGGGGAATATTATCATTCATTTATGTATTTTTGCCATAATAGAGCTTTTTATTCATAAAAATGACCTTTATGTTTCGCAGTGATCTAACAATAATGTCTGACCCTGAAGCCTGCACCTATGTCTTCTGCTATGCTCCTGCAAACTTCAATATCATAAGCTGATATCACATCAACAACAGTAATCCATACCTCAGGAATGAATTTTATACACTCCCGGGCAAAATCCAATACCGAGAAGTAAGCTGCTGCCCCATATTCCGGCTTGCATAGCTTCACATAGTCCTCCGCATTTTTAGCGTTCAGACTTATAGAAATTGAATCCACAAGCCCGCAAAGCTCAGGCACAATATTCCTGTTCCATATTAGATTTGCCTGACCATTAGTATTTATCCTGGTTTTAACTCCCTTTTGTTTTATATGCCTGCATATTTCTATTACTTCCTTAAACCGCTCCAGTGGTTCTCCATAACCGCAGAATACCACTTCATCATAAAGTTCCGGGGTCTCCAAATCTGCCATGATTTCCTCAAGGATGGGTTCTCTCACAAGCCAGAGATCAAATTCAAACACCTCAGGATGATTTCTGACACAAAAACTGCAGTTGTTTGTACATCTGTTGGTAAGATTAATATAAAGGGCATCGTTGATTTCATAAGTAATCATAACAGTACCCCTCCCGGAAGGTTTATTATTGAGAAATATGATTTATATTAAAAGATAATAATCGATATGGAAAAATAATTTATATGCTAATTTTACTATATGAGGTGATTTTAGGCAATATGAATAAAAATGGAGACAGGGGGACGTTTCGCCTGTCTCCATTTTTCTTATATTCCGAAGAGACGCTTCCCGTTTTCCAAGGTTTGCCGCGCCACTTCCTCGTAGGATAAACCCTTGATTTCCGCTATCTTCTCTGCTACGAACCTTACATATCCGGGATAATTTCTTTTTCCCCTATATGGCACAGGGGTCAGATATGGACTGTCGGTCTCTATAAGCAGCATTTCCATAGGGACTTGCTTCACTGCTTCAACTGTTTTCCTTGCATTGTTAAATGTCACCGGACCGCTTATAGATATATACAATCCCAGTTTAATGCACTCCAATGCCATCTCTGCGCTGCCGGAAAAGCTGTGCAGCACTCCTCCGACTTCTTTAATACGGATTTTTTTAAATATATCTATTACATCCCCGTGAGCTTCCCGGTCATGTATAATAACCGGAAGTCCAAGCTGCCTTGCAAGATCTACCTGTTCAATAAATCTCTTTTTTTGCACATCCCGGGGTGAAAAATCATAGTGATAGTCAAGACCGATTTCTCCTATTGCCCTTACCTTCTTGTTCTCGGCAAGGGCAGCAAGCACTCCCGCGGTCTCCTCATCCATTTCCGCAGCATCGTGGGGATGAACCCCCACTGCCGCATATATTAATTCATACTTTTTAGCCAATGCAATTGCCTTAACAGAAGTCTCCATATTGCTTCCTGCATTTAAAATCAGTTCTACTCCATCCAGTTTGCACTGATTTACAACCTCATCCCTGTCCTTGTCAAACCTATCATCATCCAGATGAGCATGTGTATCAAAAAGCATGTAACCTGTCACTCCCTTTTAGTTCTTAATAGCGCACTGAAGAAAACAGGGGTACGTGTAAATGGAATACCCGTAACCCCGGCTTCACAGCCCTACCCGTATTCTCGTGTCCCGCGTCTCGTATCTATCGCACCTTAGCGCCTGAAGGCACTTCTGAAGGCATCGTAACTACAACAACAGAATCGGCTGTATCAGCTGCCAGTATCATCCCGTTGGATTCTACCCCCCTGAGTTTTACAGGCTTAAGATTTGCCACCAGTACTACATTCTTGCTGATCAAGTCTTCCGGCGCATAATACTTTGATATGCCCGACACTACCTGACGTTTTTCACTGCCTACTTCAAGCTGCAGCTTCAACAGTTTATCGGAACCTTCAACCTTCTCGCACTCCAATACCTTTGCAACTCTGAAGTCAATTTTAGCAAAATCATCTATTGTAATATGATTATCTTCTTTTGGCTCTTCCGGAGCTGCATTAATCACATCTTCAGGGTCTTCGGGCCCAAACTCAACTCTTGGGAATATTATTTCACCTTTATTTACAACCGTTCCCGCTTTCAATACCCCGAAGTTCTTTATGCTTTCCCAAGTCTTCAATGCTTCATCCGTTACACCAAGCTGCTGGAACATCTTTGCAGGGGTATTGGGCATGTATGGGCTGATCATCACTCCGATAATTCTTAAAACTTCTGCAAGATTATACAAAACCGTTGCAAGTCTTTCCTTCTTTTCCTCATCTCTTGCAAGTATCCAAGGCATCGTTTCATCAATATACTTATTAGCTCTTCCAACCAGTTTCCATATCTCTGTCAGTGCACTGGAGAACAGCAGCTTATCCATTAACTCCTCAACCTTTGAGGAAGTCTCTTCAGACAGTTTAATGAGGTTAGCGTCCAGTGGGTCTCCGACATTCTTATGATCCGGCACAATCCCGTTAAAAAACTTATCTATCATTGTTATTGTTCTGGAAAGCAGATTCCCCAAGTCGTTTGCCAGATCGGAATTCATCCTGTTAACAAGGGCCTCCTCCGAATATACACCGTCAGAACCAAAGGGAACTTCCCTGAGCAAGAAATACCTTATTGCATCTACCCCATATTTCTCTACAAGCACCACCGGATCTACAACATTTCCCTTAGATTTTGACATCTTCCCGCCTTCAAGTATTAGCCAGCCATGGCCGAACACCTGCTTGGGAACAGGTTCTCCCAAAGCCATGAGCATAATAGGCCAAATAATCGTATGGAATCTGACTATTTCTTTTCCTACAAGGTGAACATCAGCAGGCCAATACCTCTTATAGTCTGAATCGTCATTGCTCAGGAAACCCAACGCCGTAGCATAGTTTGACAAAGCATCTATCCACACATATATTACATGCTTTTCATCAAAGGTAACCGGTATTCCCCAATTAAAGGATGTCCTGGAAACACAAAGATCGTCCAATCACGGTCTTAAGAAGTTATTCAGCATTTCGTTCTGTCTGGTCTGAGGTTGTATAAAACCAGGGTTTTCCTCAATATGCTTTATGAGTCTGTCCTGATACTTTGAAAGCTTGAAAAAATAGCTTTCCTCCTTTGTCAGCTCGACTTCCCTTCCGCAATCGGGACATTTGCCGTCAACCAGCTGTCTTTCTGTCCAGAAGGATTCGCAGGGGGTACAGTACCAGCCCTCATACTCACTCTTATAAATATCCCCCTGGTCGTAGAGCTTCTTAAATATTTTCTGCACCGCTTCCTCATGCTGCCTGTCGGTGGTTCTGATAAACTTGTCGTTGCTTATCTGCATCAACTTCCAAAGGTCCTTAATACCGGCTACTACTTCATCAACATATTGCTTAGGAGTTACGCCCTTTTCTTCCGCTTTTCTCTGGATTTTCTGACCATGCTCGTCAGTTCCGGTAAGAAACATAACATCATAGCCCAACATTCTCTTGAACCTGGCTGCTGCGTCGGCTGCAACGGTAGTATAGGTGTGACCGATATGCAGCTTATCACTTGGATAATATATCGGTGTAGTGATATAATACGTCTTTTTGTCTGTCATAGAAATTCCTCCCTGTTTTTAATAATAAAAAAACCCCCATCCCATAAAGGGACGAGAGCTGCTCGTGTTACCACCCTGATTCTTCCCTGCCTCGCGGCAGAGAACTTAACAAGTGACTCTTCCCATAAGATTCATCACTGTGCTGTATAACGTCAGCAACCGGTACAAGCTAAGCAAATACCTCACCTGTACAGTTCAGGGGCCATGTTGGGTTGGTTTTATGTACCGGTTCGCACCATACCCGGCTCTCTTTGACAAATATGCCAACTTACTCTTCCCATCATTACTATTATGGTTTTGATTATATGATAAAATATACATCAATTTTAAAAAAGTGTCAATATACATGTATTATTCTACGATTACTTAGGTAATATTCAATGTCTTTGTCACCGGAATAATATGAATCTGCACAAAAGTACCGCTGCGACCAGCCCTGTCACATCGGCAATCACGGCTGCTGCAAGAGTATGTCGTATATTTTTTATGCCTACGGAACCAAAATATACGGTAATTGTATAAAAGATTGTTTCGGTGCTGCTCATAACTATACTTGCCAGTACTCCCGCAAAGCTGTCTGCTCCGCTCCTTCTCAATATATCAGCAAGTATCCCCAATGCCCCGCTTCCCGACAGGGGCTTCATAATAATAAGCGGCATCACTTCCTCAGGTATCCCTGCTGCTCTTGTCAATGGCCTCAAAATGTAAAGCATAAAATCCAGACCTCCGGAGCTCCTGAGCATTCCCACCCCAAGAAGCATTGCCCCTATGTACGGGAGTATTTTGAATGTTATCACAAGACCTTCCCTTGCCCCTTCAATGAACACATCATATACTTTGACCCCCTTGAGATATCCATAGACAAGTATAAGCAGTATAATAACGGGAATAATAAAACTCATCTCCTACCCCCATTCGTTTTTTCAAGCAGCTTGCAGGCTATCACTCCGGCAGAAACGGCGGCAAAAGAGGAAATAACCGCGGGGATTATGATGATTCCGGGATTTACCGAACCCGAAGAGGCTCTCAGAGATAGAACCGTTGCCGGCAGCAACTGTATAGGCGCTGCATTCACCACCAAAAAAAGGCACATTGCATTGGAGGCGGTATCCTTTTTGGGATTCAACCGCTGCAACTCCTGCATTGCCTTCAGACCCATGGGAGTAGCTGCATTTCCAAGCCCAAGCATATTGGAGGTAATATTCATTATCATAGCTCCCATTGCAGCACTTTTTGAAGGTATCTCCCTGAAAAGCAGCTTCATAAGAGGTCTGATAAAATCAGATATTTTATCCACCAGCCCTGACTTTTCAGCCACCTTCAAGATCCCGCACCAAAGCATCATGCCCCCCAAAAGTCCGATTCCAAGTTCGACAGCAGCACTCAGAGAAGAAAACATCTCTTCAGTGAGAACTTCAAGCTTTTTACCTGTAGCTGCAAAGGCGACAGCTATGACTATCATATAGAACCAGAGCTTGTTGATCATAAAAACACCGCCATACATTTGTTGATAATAAAATGTATGGCGGATAGGATTGTTTTATGATGTGGAATTAAACTATATTAGGATCAATCTTATTCTTCTCATTGTAATTATGCTGTAGTTCATTTATTGCGGGGCCTTCAACGATTTCTCCTTCATATGTAAATCTGGAACCGTGGCAAGGACAATCCCAGGAATTTTCCGCATCATTCCACTTCAATTCGCATCCCATATGGGTACAGGTAGTATCTACCGTATGGATATACCCCTTCTTATCTCGATACATACCCATTTTATTTCCTTCAATTTCCTCAATTACAGCTTCCCCCTTCTTAATGTCAACATTCTCCGGAGCAGATTTCAGTTTTCCTGAGGCTAAATTGGCCGCAACATCCGAATTTATTGATATAAAGCTTGTTATTGAAGGATTTAAAACAAATCTTGATGGATCATAAACCTCAGCCCATGGATTTTTGCCTTTAAGAATTAAATCCCTTATTATCGTTGCCGAGGCGGTACCGTTTGTCATGCCCCATTTTCTGAAACCTGTTGCCACATATATATTTGGAATCTTTGAGGTCAGTCTGCCTACATAAGGTACTTTATCAAGAGTGGTGTAATCTTGGGTTGACCACCTGTAAACCAGTTCCTGCACCTCATAGTGCTTCTTCGCAAATTCCAAAAGATTTTCATAATGCGTATGAAGATTCGTCCCATGAGCTGTCTTGTGGTGCTCCCCTGAGACAATAATAAGCTCTCCCCCTTCATACTCTTGGGAGCGCAATGACCTACCGGGTTCTTCAGCAGTAATATACATACCCCCAAAGAATTTTTCCTTTGCTTTTACGGCAATAACATAGGATCTATCCGGGTACATCCTGGCAAAGTAAAAACCCATACCGTCAAAGCACGGAAAATGAGAGGCAATAATCACATTATCAGCAGTAACCTTTTTTCCCAGGTTGGTGACGAGGATACATGGACTCCCTTTGTTTATATCTACGACCCTCGTTTGTTCAAATATAAAACTGCCTCCTCCTTCTACCTTTTTTGCAAGAGCAAGCAGGTACTTGCGCGGATGGAAACGCGCCTGATCATCAAATTTAACAGCCCCTTTGACCTTGAAAGGCAAAGGCGCATTTTCAATAAACGATGATTTTATGCCCAAACTTCTTGCAGTACTTGCTTCATCTGCTATCTGCTGAACATATGAATCCACCGATGTGACAACGTAAGCAGGTTCCTTATGAAAGTCGCAGTCAATTTTCTCTTGTTCTATCAAATCTGAGATAGTGCGGATGGATGTTTCATTCGCTTCGGCATATTGCCTTGCTTTTTCATCTCCCATGTAGCTTTTTATTTTACTGTATATCAGATCATGCTGAGATGTAATTTTTGCCGTTGTATGTCCGGTTGTGCCCTGAATGATCCTGCCAGCTTCGATTATAGCGACACTCAGACCTTCCTTTTTTAGCATATATCCGGAGGTTATTCCTGTTATCCCACCACCTACAATAGCAACATCTACTTTAATATCATCCCCCAGAGCCGGATAATTGGTCTTAGCAGCAGATGCTATCCAAAGTGACTCAGGAGGTGTTTCGGTGCTTATTTTCATTGAACTTTTCACTCCCTACAGTTTTTCAACATACATAATATTTATCATTTGCAGGCTCGCAAAAAATATTCAGTTATATTCTTATTACTATGCATGTCTATACTATGATTAGTATTGTAGGTGTGAATATTAATATAATATGACGAATATTTATGCGTTGCGTATAGATGATTTTTTTATAATAAATATACCAAATTATATATATCAATCGTTCAATGTTATTTTATAAAATAGATAATAATTATTAATTTATTTTTTATGCGCTATTGACTTTTATTGTCATAAATGTTAACATTTAAATACAGTAGAAATTGTCGAAATTTGTTGTTAAATGTAAAAGGAGGAGAGTACATTGAAATCTACGGGAATTGTAAGAAAGGTCGACGAACTAGGAAGAGTTGTTATTCCGATAGAATTAAGGAGAACTCTTAATATCGAGGAGAAGGACTCTTTAGAGATATACGTTGACGGCGAACATATCATTTTGAAGAAATATGAGCCGGCATGCATATTCTGCGGAAATGCAAAAGATGTGGTTCAATATAAGGGTAAAAACATATGCCCGGCTTGCATGGAAGAATTTAAAAAATAATTAAGATAATTAATGAAGACGGGGGGACGTTTCTCTTGTCCGCAAGCGGACAAGAGAAACGTCCCCCCGTCTTATGCTAATATTTATTCACTTACCTTATTCAAGTCATCTAAAATCTGATCTGCGTCAAACCCATGCACCATTGCAGCCTGTTCTACAGATTCTCCTGTAGCACCGGGGCAGCTAAGGCAATGCATTCCATACCTCAAAAAAACTTCAGCAGTTTTCGGATTTGTTCTTAATATTTGAGCCACCGTCATATCCTTAGTGAATTGCATTTTTTGTCCTCCTTTCAAGATTACACCCTATTTTATATACTTCCTTTTTCGGGAGCTTCCTATCCTCTGCAACCCTTTTGATTGATTCTTTTTTGTCCATTCCTTGCTGTAAATACATTGCAATATGCTCCTCAACAGATATATTATCCCATTTCTTCAGCTCAATATCAATAAGTTCTTTTTCACTCATGCCTTCAATAATCAGAACGAATTCACCTTTTATAGCCCGTTCTTTGAAAATGTCGATTACGCCGCTTATTTCTGCTCTTACGGTTTCTTCGAATTTCTTTGTTATCTCTCTTGATACGGATATCCTCCTATTGCCAAAGCATTCCATAATCTCCCCCAAAGTATCCAATAAACGATGAGGTGCTTCATACAATATAATAGTTCTTGTTTCATTGGAGAGTTTTTTTAGCCTTTCTTTTCGCTCTTTATTACTTGACGGTAGAAAGCCTTCAAAACAAAACCTTCTTGTTGAAAATCCCGAAACAATCAACGCTGTAAGTGAAGCAGAAGGTCCCGGTAGGGGAATAATTTCAATATCATTATCAATGCAGAGCCTTACGAGCTCCTCCCCGGGGTCCGAAATTGCAGGCATGCCCGCATCAGAAACCAAAGCAATGTTTTTCCCTGATTTTAATAGCTCCACAATTTCTTTGCCTTTATCATACTTATTATGTTCATGATAGCTTATCAGTGGCTTTCGAATTTGAAAATGATTTAAGAGTTTTATTGCCTGTCGTGTATCCTCGGCGGCTATTATATCTGCTTCCTTCAATATCCTGATGCACCTCAGAGTAATGTCCTCAAGATTTCCTATGGGAGTGGCGCATAGATATAAAATACCGGTCATAATACTTCCCTCCCATATATCCTGTGTATCTCTTCAGTATATTCTCCATTTTCATCATGTATATAAAGAGGGTCCATGAACCTAAGTTCCTTGTTTCCTCCTCTTGCCCCTTCGATCAGCAATAGATTAGGCCTTCGGCCAATGGATGGATGCACAAACCTAATACGCTTTGGCTCAATGCCAATGTTTCTCATTTCATAGATTATATCTGCCAGGCGGTCGGTCCTGTGAACCATAAACAGCTTACCTCCGGGCTTCAGCAATTCTCTTGCCGAAATCAATATCTCTTCAAGGCTGCACATTATTTCAAACCTGGATATGGCTTTAGTTTCAGAAGGGTTATTTATACCACATTCCTTTTTCATATAGGGAGGGTTGGTCACCACACAATCATATCTTGACTTACCCAAAAGCGTTGGTGCATCCTTGATGTCCATGCAAAGCATCTTGATATTTTTCTCCAGTCCATTCAACTTTATACTGCGTACGGCCATATCCGCCATATCCTTTTGTATTTCTACCCCGGTAATCTCAACAGGCTTTTTTTTGGCATATATAAGAATAGGAATTATACCGGTACCGGTACCCAAATCTATAACCGAATCCCTGTGCTTTATGCTTGCAAAGTCTGCCAGAAGCACTGCATCAACACCATATCTGAAAGAATTCTTTTTCTGAATTATATAAT
>JAQVFD010000183.1:1825-4771 GCA_028697435.1 Clostridiaceae bacterium | reverse complement strand
CCTTTTGCAGAAGCAAGTGTCTTTATTGCGATTTTAACTCATACCCCCGCAGGGAAGAGGATGCGCCGGAGTATATAGAAGCGCTGCTCCGGGAGCTTCAGGCATATCAGGAAAAATACGATTTAACATACAGGACTGTATTTATCGGTGGGGGAACCCCCACCGTTATTAATTATAAGCTTATTGGCAAGATTATAGGTAAAATTGCAGCCCGGATAAAAGGGGGAGCGGAGATTAGCATGGAATCCAACCCCGGTACCGTAACCTCTGATGCACTTAAGTACTATAGAGAACTTGGAATAAACAGGCTCAGCATTGGTCTCCAGGCATGGCAGCCTGAACTGCTTTCGGAACTGGGAAGAATTCATAATACCGAAGATTTTTTGAGGGCATATTATTGGGCAAGAGAATCCGGATTTAAAAATATAAATACCGATCTGATTTTTGCACTTCCGAATCAAACCTCTGAAATGTGGATAGAAACCCTGAATAATGTAATAAGCTTAGGTGTAGATCATATTTCCTGCTACAGCCTTATATTGGAAGAAGGCACCGGACTATATGAGCTGCACAAAACGGGTAAAGTGCAGATTCCCGATGAGGAGCTGGATAGGGAAATGTACAGTACTGCAGTCGACATATTGGGTTGCAATGGATACCTCCAATATGAGATATCCAATTTTGCAAGAGAAGGTATGGAATGCAGACATAATCTGATCTATTGGAGGAATGAGGAATATATTGGTCTTGGAGCCGGAAGCCACTCCAAGCTTGATGGGATAAGATTCTGGAACTACAAAGACATTGACCGGTATAACAGTTTTGTTAATCAGGGAAAACTACCAGTGGAAGGACAGGAGAAAATATCCCCGGAGGAGGATATGTGGGAAACGATATTTCTTGCCCTTAGACTTAATGAGGGATTGGATATTAAAAGTTTCGATATAAAATACGGTGTTGATTTTCATGCAAAGTATGGCAGTCGACTAAAAAAACTCGTAGCTCAAGGTCTTGTATTTATTGAATCCGACAGGCTGAAGCTGACAAGAAGGGGTATAGATTTGTCCAATTCTGTATTTATTGAATTTAAATAAAAAGAAAAAGATTATAAAACCTATTGACAAAAATATGGGATAATGTTATTTTAAAGACAGAATTAGCACTCGTTTCGGTAGAGTGCTAACAAGGATGGTGATATTAATGGATATGGGAAACAGGAAAAGACTTATATTGCAAGCAATAATTGAAGATTATATAAATACTGCAGAGCCTGTGGGATCAAGAACAATATCCAAGAAGTATCTGACCGGAACCAGTTCAGCAACAATAAGAAATGAAATGTCCGATCTTGAGGATATGGGGTACATAGAGCAGCCCCATACATCAGCCGGAAGAATTCCCTCAGACAAAGGGTACAGGCTTTACGTAGATACAATCATGAAGCAGAATACTATAAATGAAGCACAAAGGGAAATGATAAAGAAGGAGTTTATTGACTCCATGGGAGAAATTGACCGGATGATAAAGCATGCGTCAAAGCTGCTTTCACAGATGACTCAATATACATCAATAGTTATAGCTCCTCAGTTTCGCAGGACCGGTATCAAACAAATACAGCTTATCAGGATAGACAAAGCGGTAATATTGGCAGTAATAATAACAGATGCCGGAATTTTAAAGAATAGTGTACTTAGATTGAAGCAGGATGTAAATCCGGATGCCTTAATCAGAATAACCAATATGCTTAATGATAAGTTCGCAGGGTTGGGCATGGAGGATATAGAAAGCTTTGACCTTCAAGACCTGCTGAATAATTCCATGGGACACGGCGAAATAATTGAACAAGTGCTTCCTGAGCTGATACAGACATTATTGTACTCCGATACTTCAGAGGTATATCGGGATGGGGTTTCCAACATCCTGAACCTTCCTGAATATAGTAATATCAATAAGGCAAGAGATTTTCTCAACATAATGGAGGAAAGAGAGCTGCTGTTTAAAGTGCTGAATGATGTTCATGATGATGTAAATGTGAGCATCGGAAAAGAAAACAAGCTTGAACAGTTTAAGGAATGCAGTCTGATAACGGCAACCTACAAGATTAATGACAAAACTATAGGCTCAGTTGGAATAATCGGACCCACAAGGATGGAATATTCCAAGGCTATTTCAATTGTTGAGTGTATGACAAACAACCTCAGTGAGATATTGACAAATATACTCAAGAGGTAATCTTAAATATTTAACTTAAAGGTGGTCAGATTAATGAAGCATAAGAAACATAAAGAAGGGGAAACAGAGCAGATTAGAAATAGCACTGAAGAAAGTATAGCGACAGAAGTTCCCGAACAAACAACGGAAGAAGCTAATAACAAAGAGGTTCTTGAACTGAAAAAGCAATCTGAGGAATACTATAACAGACTTCTTAGAATGCAGGCGGATTTTGACAACTATAAAAAGAGAGTAGCAAGGGAAAGAGACGACATGTATAATAACGCCCTTGAAACATTAGGCTCACAGCTGCTGCCTGTTGTTGACAATATGGAGAGGGCAGTGGATGCGTTCAGAAACGATAAACTGGATGAACAGTATATCTCCGGAGTGGCAATGGTTTGCAATCAAATCATAGATATTCTCGGGAAAAACGGCATCAAAGAAATTGAAGCCCTGGATAAGGACTTTGATCCCAATATTCATCATGCGGTAATGCAGGTACCCGGGGAAGAGACCGATGAAAACAAGGTAAAGGAAGTTCTTCAAAAAGGGTACATTCTTGGAAACAAAGTAATCAGACCTACACTTGTAAAGGTGTCGGTAAAGCAATAAGCGAGTATAAGAATAAGGAGGAAGAATATAAATGGCAAAAGTAATAGGTATTGACTTGGGAACTACAAACTCTTGTGTTGCTGTTATGGAAGGCGGAGAGCCGGTAGTGATAACAAATGC
>JAQVFD010000183.1:0-1815 GCA_028697435.1 Clostridiaceae bacterium | reverse complement strand
AAGGCGCGAGGACTACACCTTCGGTTGTAGGTTTTTCGAAAACAGGAGAGAGGCTTGTGGGCCAGGTCGCAAAAAGACAAGCAGTTACAAATCCGGAGAGGACTGTAATGTCCATAAAAAGAGAAATGGGGACTGATTTCAAAGTAAAAATAGACGACAAAACCTATACCCCTCCGGAAATTTCCGCAATGATTCTCACAAAGCTCAAACAGGATGCAGAAGCATATTTAGGTGAGAAGGTTACTCAAGCTGTTATTACAGTACCTGCATATTTCAGCGACAGCCAGAGACAGGCAACAAAGGATGCAGGTAAAATAGCAGGTCTTGAAGTGCTTAGAATAATTAATGAACCGACGGCGGCATCTCTGGCATATGGTCTTGACAAAGAAGATAACCAAAAAATATTAGTTTTCGACTTAGGGGGCGGAACCTTCGACGTATCGATACTGGAGCTTGGAGACGGAGTATTTGAAGTATTGGCAACCCATGGGAACAACAGGCTCGGCGGTGACGATTTCGATCAGAGAGTTATAAATTATCTGGCTGATGAGTTCAAGAAGGATAGCGGAATAGATCTTCGCAATGACAAAATGGCTATGCAGAGACTTAAGGAAGCTGCAGAAAAGGCTAAGATAGAATTATCCGGGGTGCTTCAAACAAATATAAATCTTCCTTTTATAACTGCTGATGCAAGCGGACCTAAGCATCTTGACATCACTCTTACAAGGGCTAAATTTGATGAACTTACCCACGATCTTGTGGAGATGACAATGGAGCCGGCAAGGAAGGCTCTGTCTGATGCGGGCCTTACAGCAGATAAATTGAGCAAGGTAATATTAGTAGGTGGGTCAATAAGGACACCTGCGGTTCAAGAAGCCGTGAAGAAGCTTACAGGTAAAGAGCCATACAAAGGCATAAATCCTGATGAATGTGTTGCGATAGGTGCTGCAATTCAGGCCGCAGTCTTGACAGGAGAAGTCAAGGATGTATTGCTTCTGGATGTTACTCCTCTGTCCCTTGGGATAGAAACATTAGGTGGAGTAGCTACGAGGCTTATAGAAAGGAATACAACCATACCCACAAAAAAGAGCCAGATATTCTCTACAGCCGCTGATGGGCAGAACAGTGTAGAAATACATGTACTTCAGGGCGAAAGAGAAATGGCAGCTTACAACAAGACATTAGGAAGGTTCCAGCTTACAGGGATACCTCCGGCACCAAGAGGAGTACCTCAGATAGAAGTAACCTTTGATATAGATGCCAATGGTATTGTACATGTATCGGCAAAGGACCTGGGAACAGGGAATGAGCAGAAGGTGACGATTACAGCGAGCAGTAATCTTTCTGACAGTGAAATAGATGCAGCAGTCAAAGAAGCGGAAAAGTTTGCTGCGGAAGACAAGAAGAAAAAAGAAGAAATAGAAGTAAGGAATCAGGCTGACAGCTTGGTATATCAGACGGAAAAGAACCTTAAAGATCTGGAAGACAAACTTGCCGCTGAAGACAAAGCAAGAGTCGAAGCCGAGTTGAATAATGTAAAGGAAGCTTTGAAAGGAACTGATACAGAGGCAATAAAAGCTGCTACTGAGGAGCTTACAAAGGTGTTCTACGATATTTCGGGCAAAATCTATCAGGCTAATGCGGAAGCTCAAGGAGCATCCGGAGCGGAGCCTCAGGATGACAACACAATAAATGCAGATTATAAGGTTGAAGAAGATAAGTAATTAGTGATATAATACTAAATGCTAAGCAGGATACTTCCATAGTCTCCTGCTTAGTTGCGATAATTATAAACTGGTTTGTGTAAAGGTGGAG
>JAQVFD010000182.1 GCA_028697435.1 Clostridiaceae bacterium | reverse complement strand
TAACATTTAACAAGAATCTCAAAGCTCTTTCCATATCCTCCCGAATTTACTTCAGTTTGATATTAACATATCTGTAAACGGTCATGCAACTTGAGCAATCCTTTGGCACTTAAAGTGGGTAGTAACATAACAGGCATTATCCATACAAGATTACTTCCCTTTTTATCTTCTTCGTCTTTAAATAATTCACCATCTTTATCATTAACATCTAATTGTATATTTTTTTCTATTAAATCATAATCAATTTTATCCAAAGGAAGTACCGTCTTCTCTACGATAAATATTAAAAGCACACTAAAAGCAATAGCAGTTATCGTAATAACTATACAATTTAAACCTATTCTTATAAAATTATCTACTATCGATTTATCAAGCCCGATTCCTAAACCAATAACCAACATTAGTAATACTAAAGCAAATGTAGATATTTTATCTGAATATACAAAAAATTTTTTATTTTTTACAATTAATCCAAACGTTATCCCGATGCCCAAACAAACAAATGGTAATATTGACATAGTTTTATCCTTCCTTAAATATTTTTTATCTCTTTATGAGAGAAAACGTCAGCAAATTATAAATATTTCACTGTTGAGTATTTTATAAAAATGTGTCTTAATGACCAGCAGACTTTACTCGCATTCTATTATTGTTCTTGTTTTTCAAACGATATTTAGCAACAAAAAATACAACAAATCCAATTACTGATAGTGCTCCGAAGAAAGTCATATATATGGGTTCTTTCATGGTTTTATGAGGATTATATACAGATATCAGCTTTATAAGACAATATATAGAAACATACCCAAATATAATGGGTAAAGCTAGTCCGAGCACAGCATTCTCTTTCTTTGATAGAAATATAATACTTAAAAAGTAAAGAATATAAGCACTTAGCACAAAAACAATAACAATATAATATGATGATATATGCATTATAATCACTCCTAGAAAATAATATGGCGTGTAAAACTACTGTTGTGCTGCTGTAGTAGACTTGAGTACCTACAACATTATTCTCATTTTGCATTGCTGGATTCACAGTAAAGTCAGCAACTTAATAATGAAACCCACAAGAAATGTGGGTCATTCGTCGAGCACTTTTTCAATTTTTTCTCTAATCTTATTAATTATCTCTTTTTTAACAGTTCCAAATTTCTTTATAACTATTGTCTTTGAAAGAGTATATATCTTGTCTGCTCTTATGCAAGAATCCATTTTTAAATATCCTTCAGACATATCATCGCTCTTAAGTATTATATTGTATTCTTTTTCTTCCAAATTGGATGTCACTGCGACAACAATTATATCTTCAGTCTTTTCATTATAAGCAAAATTAGAAATAACTAGAACTGGTCTTCTTTTACTTGACGATAAATCTGTAAACGGAATTGGTATAAGCAAAATATCTCCCTGATTATACATTATTCCACACCTCATCATCAATTCCGTTATCCCAGAACTTTATACTGCTTTCACTTACCTTTTGTAAATCCTTGTATAATTCCTTTTCTCTTTTAGTTTTTAGATATCCAATAAAATCTATAACCTCAAAAGCTTCACTTTCCGGTATCTCTTCAATAAGTCTTTTCAAAATCAACTTAGCTGTATTCATAGAAACACCACCTTAAAAATCATTTGTACTTATATTATACCATAAATCTATAAGATTTATCGTATCCACCATATGCGCATCATTCCCTGTTTCTCTTCTTTTTCAATAATGCCGAGGTATCAAGATTTTCTGCTTTTGTCTTTTCCGGTTTTGCCTCTTTCGCCTTTGCCTCTGGTTTCCCTTCAGCTTCGGGTTTTGACTGGACTTTACTTTCAGCAAGTTTGACTGCCTCGACCTGTCTTTTCACCTTTGCGGACTTTTGACCCTTCGGCATCAGCTTTGCCTTTGCGGCTGAAAGCTTTTCCTCAACTGTTGCCAAGGGCAGGTTAAGCCTTCTTAGGGCAATATCGAGCATAAATAATATAAGCGCAAGTATAAGAAGCGTCGGGGTTAAATCCACTGCTCCGAATATATCCTTTATTTCCCCTTTATAAACATCTTCAGGGGTATTTATAAGGGTTCCGCCGGTTTCTTTTATTAATCTGTCTAAATAGCCGCTTTCAGCCTGTATTCTGTATTCCGGAGAATATTGCACCGACATTCCGGTTTCGGCGGCATTTACCGTCTCTCCGTCCTTCTGCTGAAGTGCTTTTATAATATATGCCCCTGTTCCGGTTATTTCAAAATCCCCTCTGTATTGCCCCGGTGCGATGGGATATAAATTAACCTCACTGCTTTCCAGATCCGGTGATACGATAATTGCCTTGGTTTCAAGATCAATCTTATCCACCTTGTTGTCAAGGGTTATAATCCCTCTACCGCCCTGTACTTTAGTCTCTACCGTTATATCGTCTTCCCGGTATTTTTCTATTGTCCAGTTGATAAGATTCTGCCACAGATTTATGTTATTATCCCATCCTACATAATTCCTGCTCCATTTGCCGTTTATGTCGGAGTTCCATGCAGCAGTCTTACCAAGCCCATACTGCCATACTGTGAGTATTGGATCCTCCTGATCACTTGCCAGCACTACCCGGGAAGTACTCTTGGGGCTGGCTGCCACATATCCCAGGAGAGCCGGCAACCCTTCCTCGGCTGCTCCTGAAAGTACCGGATGGGCATTGGTTATAATGGGTACAAACTCTCTGTTATTGAGATATGCCCTTGCGGCCATGAAGGTCTCTTTTGCAAATATCCTCGGAATGTTTGCAAATTCATCAGTATAATAGAAGCGTCCGTCCGCTCCCTCTGCTATATCCTGAAGGAGCTGAACATCAGAGCCCTGTCCTACCGCTACGGTAGATACCGTAATGTTGTCCTTCTTCAGCTTTTCTACCAGCTCCATATATCCTGTTCTTTCAGCCTGTCCGTCCGTAAGAAGTATTATATGCTTTATCTTGGTATTTGTTTTCTTTATTGAATCATAGCCTTCCTGCAATGCCGGAATTATACTGGTGCCTCCCCCGGGTCTTATGGTTCCTATGTCGTCTCTTATCTTCTCCGCATCATCCGCCTTGCGGGTGGGAACCACCCAGTAATTGGTATCGTCAAAGGTAAGCACTCCTATCTGATCCTTAGGTCTTAGGGACTCCAATGTCCTTGATGCTGCTTCCTTGGCAAGGTCCAACTTCATTATTCCGCCTTTGCCTTCCGTCATGCTTCCGGATTTGTCTATTATCAAAACGATGGACATATCCGGTATTTCCTTCTTGCCCTTAAGCTCCATTTGCACCGGTAATACCTTTTCCAAAGTGGTTTTATAATAGCCCCCCAAAGCAAAGGAATTCTCTCCTCCGGTGGCAATAAAGCCTCCTCCCATATCTTTGACATAGGAATCCAAGGAATTCAAGAAACCCTCACTGAGGTTTTCTGCGGATACATTGCAGGTAATTACAGACTTATATGCAGATAAACTCTCCAAGGTTCCCGGTACGCTTGCGGCATTTACCCTGACATAGCTCATCCCGCTGGCCTCAAGCATCCTGACCACCTCATCCGCCTCTCCGGGACTGTCCTCCACAACCAGTATCTTAGGTCTATCCAGCACATTTGTGAAGGTTGAGGCTTCATTATTTCTGCTTTCAGTGTCGGCATCCGGCTCCAAAAGTACCTTATAGCTCTTAAAGCCACCGGTATCCGCCACATCCCGGAATACAAACCTGTTGCTTCCTTTCTGCAGCACTACCCGCTCTTCCGCAGCATTATCCTTTCCGCTGATAAGTATAAGCTTCGCCCCTGTCTGAACAGTACTTTCCACAGTCACTACAATACTGAATTCCTCACCGACTCTCAAGCTTTTAGGAACAGTAACACTTTCCACTGCTGCCTCTTTACCGATTTCACGGTCTATCCGGTATACCTTGAAATCAATATCCTGCCCTATCAGGCTGGAAGCCAGTTTGGAGCTGTTACCCTCGTTCTCCTCCCCATCAGTTATGAGTACGATCCTTTTTTTGCTGTCCTGGGGTAATAATGATACTGATGTAGTCAAGGCCCCTTCTATATCTGTATAAATTCCTCTTGGCTCAGTTTCAATTTTATTAAAAACCGAATCCATAGATACAAAGCTCTCAATCAGAGAATTATCCCCAAAAGCCACAACCCCTGTTTGGTCCTTGGAGCCCTTCTTTTCTAAGGCTTTCCTTACAAAATCCTCGGAGGTTGTCCTGTATTCCATCATGCTGTCTGAAGCGTCTACCACAAATATTGTGGTGGTTTTATCCACAATCCACTTGATATTTACTCCGGTCAGTGCAAGTATCAAAAGTACAAACACACTGTTCCTGAGGAACAATATCAGCCTTCTTCTTAGCTTATACATCTTTCTCAGCTTACCGGCAGTGAAAAGTACGAAAAATATCGCCAGTGGAATAAGAAAAAGCATAAGCGGTCTTTCAAAATCAATAACCACGTATATACACCACCCATTCTACGGCTGCCAAAATCAGCAGCAAGCCCAAAAGCCACTCCTGAAGTCTTGTGCCTCCCGAAGTATTGCCGACTTCAGAGGCTTCTTGAGAAATGTCGACTTCCGGCTTGCCGTTTACCGACTCGCTTTCTGTGGGAAAGTTGACGGCAAAGCTTGAGACCTTCTCAGTTTCACCTATCTTTTGTGTCAGCTCATATACACCGTACTGTCCGGTATTATCAAAGGGCAGCATGGGATATGCCAATTCCAGCCTATATTCTATACCCTCCGGGGCTTTTACAACAGCTTCCGTAACCTCCGGATTCGGAT
>JAQVFD010000181.1 GCA_028697435.1 Clostridiaceae bacterium | reverse complement strand
GGAACCTCCTATTGCAAGAACGGCATTAGCACAATCATTCATTGTAACATAATTTGTTATATGATGAATTAAAGGCCTGTATTCTTTTATCTTCGTTAGCAGTTCTGCTGCTTCTCTGATAACTTCCAACTTCCGGTCCACCTCTTTATTCATCCAACATACCCGCTTTCTTGTATAAAGTATAAAAATGATTTGTAGGTCCAACCCCCTTGCCTATGGACAGGGAATTTTCGATTGCAATTGTAATGTATTCCTTTGCCAATGCAACAGCCTCTGCAACAGAATACCCTCTTGCCAGGTTGGAGGCGATAGCTGCAGAAAGTGTGCACCCTGTTCCGTGAGTATTCTTAGTGTTAATCCTCTTGCTTTTCAGGCAGCTTATTTTACTACCGTCAAACAGAATATCCGTTGCATCATCATCAAGATGACCTCCCTTAAGAAGTACATTTTCTGGACCCATCTTAAATATCATCTTGGCTGCTTTTTTCATTTCTTCAATACTGCCGATTCTCATTCCGGTAAGCACTTCCGCTTCGGGAATGTTAGGAGTTACAATTGTTGCAAGGGGCACCAAACTTTTGATTAATGCATCCTTTGCAGACTGCTGCAATAGGTGGTATCCGCTTTTGGAAACCATAACCGGATCAAGTACAATATTTGCAGGCTTATAGTAACGCAGCCCTTCCCCAATGGCATTTATTGTGTCTATCTGTGAGACCATTCCTATTTTTAGTCCGTCAACTTTAATATCTTCGAAAATTGCTTTTATTTGCTTCTCTATCAATTCAACTGAAATATCCTGAACTGCCAGGACCCCCTGTGTGTTCTGCGCGGTTACTGCAGTAATAACACTCATTCCGTAAACTCCATGAGCGGAGAAAGTTTTCAGGTCCGCTTGGATTCCTGCGCCTCCACAGCTGTCTGAGCCTGCTATGGTCAAAACATTTTTCATATCAATTCCCTCCATTAACTCCTGTCCTATTCATTACATGGCTTCTTTCCATTACCCCTAAAATTATATAGCCAATGATGCTGCCGCCAACAGTGCTGATTAAGAAAGGTATTATGAAGTAAAAGGCTGCTGCATCATTCCCCATCACAAATTTTGCTATGGGAAAAGCCAGCAAGCCTCCCAATATACCTGTGCCTAATATTTCTCCGGCTACGGCAAATAGCTTCTTGCCGAATTTCAAATACATAATCCCGGCTATAAAAGCCCCCACCATGCTCCCGGGAAAAGCCATAAGGGAACCCGTGCCCAGCATGTTTCTCAGCAGAGAAATCAGAAATGCATTGGCTACGCCATACCACGGACCTAACAGCACAGCCGACAGTACATTTATTGTATGCTGAACCGGAAAGCATTTGGCTGCTCCTACGGGTATGTAAATCAAGTTAGCTGCTATTGTGCCTATTGCTACAAGTAATGCTGAAAATGTAAGTTTTTTGGTTTGCATAAAAAAACCTCCCCATATTATATTGATTATTTACTGGTGGGTAAAAGAAAAAGCATAAACCCCATTATAAGGATTTATGCTTATATTCAATAAACATGTTACTTCCCTACGCTGGTATTATCCAGATCAGGTAAAAGGGTCAGAGACTCAAGTTCTCTATCTCAGCTGGATTACCAGCCCCCCCAGTACTAAACTATTCAGTTATCATTATACTAACACTTGCCATTGACCATTTCAAGTCTGACTGCTAATATTTTCCCTCGGCATCTTTTCTAAACTTATCCGCTTCCTCAGATAGCTTATAATTGGATTTTTCCAGGATTTCCATATATCTTCCCAGAAGCCTCATCAACTCACTATCTGCATTGTCGGCTACAGCTTTGATGTAAACTTCTTTTGCTTCGGGATTAATCTTTTTTGTATCATAGCTGAAAAGAGGAGTATTATTCAATCCATACAGCATAAATGTAATGTACTTTTTCTGCAATTCCGTAATATCATCAACCTTGGCAGAGCTGCCGTGCTTCCTGATAAAGCCTTCTTGAGCCAACGCCCTCTCAATTACCTCATCCCAGCCTATCACAAGTGCTGCATCCTTTGCGGGAACTTTATTGCTCTCTACTGCCATAATATCAATAAAATCCTTCACGTCATCCCCGGCATAAGAGCTGAATTTCTTAAGAAATTCATAGTCAATAATAGGAAAAAACATGCCTTCTGCTGTTTCAACCTTATAACCCATCCCCTTGGTTTTTTCCAGAAGGTCTTTAACCTCTGAGTCCTGTATGCTGTCTAGCTTGCTCAAATCAAATTCCAATTTGTACGCATTGAACATGGCCTCTTGTATGGCTGTGCTGTAGTATTTTTCCTCCAATCCCTGCAAGTTGTTTTTCAATGCCTTTTCTAATTTATCAAGCATCTTTGATGCATTTTCCTTTGATACCTCTGCAATATTTTTGTCCATGAACTCAATTATTGTATCAGGTTCCGGATTTCCCTCCGCAAATGTCATAAACTCATCCATTACCTTATCCTGCTTGCTTTCCTCTACAGCAGGCGGGTTATTGACTTCATTATTGCTACTTTCTATTTTGTCATCTGTAACCGCTGTACATCCTACCAGCAATCCTGCACCCAGAAGCACAACAGTGGACATAAATATTGAAACTGTTCTTAAAAAATTTTTCTCATTAAACATTTTGACTAGTATAACTCTCCCTTCAAAGACACCGCATATTTCTTACATACTTTTGACGCAACATCTTTGTGAAAAGTTCCAAATTACAGCTTCCTTGCAAAATCCGCCCCAAACTGCACGCATCTATATATTGCGTCTTTGTCTGGATTCCACATTTCTTTTATTCCGTCGCTTATTAGTTCAAATTTTGCGGCACTTAACCTTTCTCCAAGTATTGCAACTGATTCTCCGCTCCAGCCGTATGAGCCAAAGGCTGCTGCTTTTTTGTTCTTGAATCCCAATCCTTTCACCATATCCAACATTCCGCCCACTGCATGCATAATGCTCTTATTTACGGTGGAAGAACCGAACAATACCGCCTTGGACTTGAATATTTCCGTTATTACATCGTTTTTATCAGAATAAGCTGCATTAAATAGCTTTACCGCTACATCCTTATCTACAGACCGGATTCCTTCCGCTATAGCTTCAGCCATCCTTCTTGTCCCATTCCACATTGTATCATACACTATTGCTATCTGATTTTCCTGGTAATCATTTGCCCAATCCATATATTTCTGAATTATTTGAACCGGATTATCCCTCCAGATTATTCCATGGCTGGGGGCAATTATGTTCACCGGTAAGTTGAAGCTTAATACCTCTTCGATTTTCTTGGTGACAAAGGCACTAAAAGGCGTCAATATGTTTGCATAGTATTTTATTGCTTCTTGATACAATTCAGCATTGTCTACCAAATCATTATACATCAGCTCCGAGGCATAATGCTGTCCGAAAGCATCATTGCTGAATAGTATGTTTTCACCGGACATGTATGTGAACATGCTATCCGGCCAGTGAAGCATCCTGGCTTCCACAAAAGTTAGCTTGCTTTCGCCAATGTCAAGTGTATCTCCGGTTTTTACCGTTACAAAATTCCAGTCCTCATGATAATGTCCTTTTAATATCTTAGCTCCATTAGCTGTGCAATATACGGGAGTATTCGGTATTTCTGCAAGTAATAGCGGCAGTGCTCCGCTGTGATCAATTTCACTGTGATTTGCTATTATGTAGTCAATTTTGTCAAGGTCTATCTCCTTCTTAAGGTTTTCTACAAACTCCTTTGCAAAAGGTGCCCAAGCAGTATCAATCAGTACATTCTTCTTGTCCTTTATTAGATATGAGTTGTAAGAAGAACCTCTGTGAGTTGAATACTCGTCCCCGTGAAATCTCCTTAGTTCCCAGTCTATTTTCCCTACCCAAGTTACTTTGTCAGTCATTTTAAAGCCCATTTTTGTTCCCTCCTTTTAATAGTTAAATTATATCATATATTACTGTATAATTAATAATAATTATTATTTATTTAGTTTTTTGCCGATGACAATCCGAAAAAGACCCCGATGGTTCCAAGTGCAGCACTCAGAAAAATAATCAGCATAACAAGATTAGAAGCCAATACCTCTTGAGGTGGAAATGGAATGAATGTCAGCGGACCGGCTGCTTGTGCATACACAAACTTCAATGTGCTTACTGCTAAAATTGAAGCTAATGCACCTCCCCCCATTGTCAGCAGTAATCCTTCCAACATGAAAGGTATGCAAATAAAAGCTTCAGGTGCTCCCATCAGCTTCAAAGTATTTATTTGTTCTCTGCTATCGTATATCCCCATTCTGATAATGTGGGATATTATAACTATTGTGGATATTCCTACTGCAGTTATGATCAGATACCCCAATACCTTTATTACCTTAGAAATACTGAGGATGCGTTCCAGTACCTCTCTGTTATCCCTAACATGTTCAATACCCATCATCATATCCAATTCCTTCAGTATTTGACCTATATCCTCTATTTGAATCTTCACTTCTAGAAAGGGACTAAAAGGATTATCCTCAAAATGTTCCAAAACACGGGCTTCTTTCCCAAGTATTTTTTCCATTCTGCTGTAAGCTTCTTCTTCATTAATCAATTTTGCTTCACTAACGCCCTCAATACTTCTGATCCTCTCAGTCAATTCCGCAGCATCGTCTTCTGTACCCTTGCTGAAATATACACTGATTTCAGCTTCCCCCTGTATTGCAAGAACAATCTGATTGCTAATCCACCAGCCGGAAATCATCATGGATAGGATGAAAAAGATTAATCCTATGCTAAGAAAAGATAGTATATGAGACAAC
>JAQVFD010000180.1 GCA_028697435.1 Clostridiaceae bacterium | reverse complement strand
AAAGTTTGTTTCTTTATTTAGAGTTTTTTCTTTTACTTGCCTTACCCTCATGCCGCTTTTTATAAGAGTCTGCCAGTTCCTCAGCATAGGCTTCCTCATTATCGGGATCATAGTTTTCGGGAAACCAATAGGAATTATATTTGCGTTCTATTATTCGGTACTTTTCACCGTTGTAGGTTTCGTCTATTATATTCATGATATCACCCCGTTTTTATTTTTAACTGTTTTTAGTTTTGTATTCAGGTATATTTGGGTTAAAAAATTTTTACATAACCAAAAAATTCTTTACTGATGCGTTATAATAGTAAATAACAAAAGAAAATCACCGGAGGTACTTATGAACTATTTGGAGAACTTGAACAAAGAACAGCGGGAAGCGGTGCTGCATACTGAGGGTCCTCTCTTGATATTTGCGGGGGCAGGCAGCGGCAAAACAAGGGTATTGACATACAGAATAGCATATTTAATTGATGAAAAAGGTGTATATCCTTCAAGTATATTGGCGATAACCTTCACTAACAAAGCTGCGAGGGAAATGAAGGAAAGGGTTAATAACCTTATAGGCAATACCGATAACATGTGGATATCCACATTTCATTCAGCTTGTGTCAGAATGTTGAGAAAAAATGTAGAAAGTCTCAAGGGTTATAAAAAGAATTTCGTCATATATGATACAAAGGATCAGGAAACATTGATAAAGGAATGTCTTAAGGAATTGAACCTCAATGAGAAGAATTTTCCTATCAGGGGTGTTTCCGCCGAAATATCCGGAGCGAAGGACAAGCTTATGACTCCCGAAGAATACTATGATAAGAGCATGCATGATATCAGAAAACGAAAGCTTGCGGATATATACCTCCTGTACCAAAAAAAGCTGCAGAAGAATAACGCTTTGGATTTTGACGATATTATCAACAAGACTGTGGAGCTTTTCAAGCTGAACCCGGATATTCTGGAATATTATCAGAATAAGTTCAAATATATAATGGTGGATGAATATCAGGACACCAACTTCAGCCAGTATACATTTATTAGGCTTCTTGCAGCACAACACAGGAATATCTGTGTTGTAGGGGATGATGACCAGGGGATATACAGCTTCAGGGGAGCTGACATTGGCAACATACTGAACTTTGAGAAGGATTTCCCCGGGGCTAAAGTAGTTAAGCTGGAGCAAAACTACCGGTCTACCGAAACAATACTGGAAGCTGCCAATGCAGTAATAAGAAACAATTACGGCAGGAAGAGCAAGAAACTATGGACTGACAAGGGTACAGGCCGTTCTATAATATATCACTATGCTGTGGACGAAAGGGAAGAGGCCAACTTTATAATGGACGAGGTTGAAAGGATGATGGCCCAGGAAAATCGGAAACTGGGGGAATTCGCAATATTGTACCGAACAAACGCTCAATCCCGTGTCCTTGAGGAAAGTTGTATGTCTCACGGGCTGTCCTATAGAATTGTCGGCGGCTTCAAGTTCTACGACAGGAAAGAAGTAAAGGATATAATTGCTTATCTGAGGGTCATACAAAATCCCGATGAGGATTTGAGCCTTAAGAGAATAATAAATATCCCCAAGAGAGGAATAGGGAATTCAACTTTAGATGCGATAGTCCAATATGCCCGGGCTACAGGAGATTCTATTTTTGGTTCTCTGCTGGATATTGACAGAATTGAAGGAGTCGGTACTAAGGCAAAGAAGGGGATTAAGGAATTTGTTCAAGTTATGAGTAATCTTATTAGTATTGCAGAAACCGAAAGAGTATCGATAATTGTGAAGGAAGTGCTGGAACGCACGGGTTATCTTGAGCAGCTTGAAAAGGACGGAAATGAAGAGTCCCTTACCAGAGCAGAGAATATTAAGGAACTTCTGTCGGCAACCTTTGAATTTGAAGAACTGAATGAAAGTGCATTATTGCCTGACTTTCTTGAACAGATGGCGCTTATGTCCGATATAGATACAGTGGAGGAAGGTAAAGACGCTTTGATAATGATGACTTTACATAGCGCTAAGGGACTGGAATTTCCCTTTGTATTCATATCCGGCATGGAAGAAGGAGTGTTCCCAAGTCAGCGGTCATACTTCGAAGAAAATCAGATGGAAGAGGAAAGACGGCTGATGTATGTGGGTATAACCCGGGCAAAGGAAAGGCTTTATCTGACAGCTGCCTTTGAACGGACATTGTATGGAAACACTACTTATAACACAATTTCAAAATTTGTAAGGGAAATTCCCAAGGAGTTATTAGTAAAAGTATAAGCTTTTTTAACTTGTATATTTATTGCAACCACATATAGAAGGGAGGAATCTTATTGGGTATAGAAAAGTTGGAAAAACGCGTGAAGGAGCTTACTAAGCTCATAAACAAGCATAATTACAATTACTATGTGCTTGATAAGCCTGAAATCAGTGACTACGAATATGATTTGCTCATGAAAGAGCTTATAGAGATGGAAAACACTTTCCCTGCACTGAAAAGACCTGATTCTCCCACTCAGAGGATAGGAGGAGAGGTCCTAAAGGGGTTTTCGGAAGTTGTGCACCGAACCCCGAAGCTGAGTCTTAGTAATGTATTTGATGATAATGACATTAGAGATTTTGACTTCAGGGTAAGAAAAGCGTTAGGGGATGAAGTAGAATACGTTGTTGAGTTGAAGATAGACGGACTTACAGTGGTACTGAATTATGAGGCTGGTCGATTTACTTTGGGGGCAACAAGAGGTGACGGTGTCAAAGGGGAGGACATTACTTCAAACCTAAGGACAGTAAAATCAATACCTCTTGTACTTGAAGAGGAAGTGGATTTGGAAGTCAGGGGCGAGGTCTTCATGTCAAAGAAAGCCTTTGAAGAGTTGAATGCAAGGCGTGAGGAACAGGAGGAGCCCTTATTTGCAAATCCCAGAAATGCTTCGGCAGGTTCCCTGAGACAGTTGGATACCAGAGTGACAGCAGGAAGACCTTTGGACATATACATATTCAATCTTGAAAGCATAGAGGGGAAGGATTTTGATACTCATATAGAAACTTTGGAATATCTAAAAGAATCAGGTTTTAAGGTAAGTCCTTTTATTAGCATACATAGGAGCAGTGAGGAAATAATTGAAAAGTGCAAATATTGGGCTGACAAGAGAGGGGAGTTGCCCTTTGAAATTGACGGTCTTGTAATAAAAGTTAACAACTTGAAACAAAGAGAAGCTATGGGATATACAACAAAAACCCCCAGATGGGCTACAGCATACAAGTTCCCTCCCGAGACCAAAAAGACCAGGATTAAGGATATTGTGGTGCAGGTGGGGAGGACGGGAGCCATAACTCCTACTGCGGAATTTGAGCCTGTAAGGCTTGCAGGGTCTGTTATCGGCAGAGCAACCCTTCATAATGAGGATTATATTAAGGAAAAGGATATAAGAATTGGAGATACTGTACTGATAAAAAAGGCCGGGGATGTGATTCCGGAGGTTGTGGAAGTGGTTAAAGAGGAGAGGGATGGCACCCAGCAACCCTTTGAAATGCCCAAGAAATGCCCTGTATGCCAATCAGACACCATTAGGGAGCAGGGAGAGGCTGTAACCAAGTGTACCAACATTTCTTGCCCTGCCCAGCTTAAAAGGGCGTTATTCCATTTTGTATCAAGGGATGCAATGAATATTGACGGACTAGGGCCTCAGATAATGACATTGCTTATGGACAGGGGCTTTATAAAGAGTGCTGCAGATATATACCTGCTTAAGAATCATAGGAATGAGCTTGTAGAAATTGATAGGATGGGTGAAAAATCGGTACAGAACCTTTTGGACGCAATTGAAGCTTCCAAAATTAATCCCCTGGGCAGGCTGATTTTTGCCCTGGGGATAAGGATGATAGGACAGAGAGCGTCGCAGGTCCTGGCAAATGAATTTGAAGATATTAACGATCTGTTTGATGCAGATTATGATAAGCTTATCGGAATATCCGAAATAGGTGATAAAATGGCTGAGAGCATAATAACATTCTTTAAACAGGAACAGAACCTGAAATTAATTAATAGGCTGCAGGAATGCGGAGTAAACACAAAGGGTTCAAAAAAAGAAATTAAAGAAAACGGGCATTTCAACGGTAAGACCTTTGTGCTTACAGGTGCACTTCAAAATTTTACCAGGGATCAAGCGAAGGAAATAATTGAAAGCTTCGGTGGGAAAGTGGCAGGAAGCGTAAGCAAAAGGACTGATTATGTTTTGGCAGGAGAACATGCAGGTTCAAAGCTTGTAAAAGCAAATGAACTGGGAGTAGCTGTTATAGATGAAGATACCTTCAGGAATTGGACAGAAGCATAGATGTTTCTAAAATTCATAGAAAAATCAAGAAAAGTTCACAGAAAATTCACAAAGCTTTGGTATATTGTAAGTTAAGATGAGTATCAAATATACTTAAGTTAGCAGGTCTTAGCAATATATCTGATTGCAGCATAATAAGGAGAGGGTTTCAATCAAATATACCATATCATTGAATGAAGCTGGGTTCCTCAGATTAGTTGTGATATTAGATTAATATTGAATATGAACAAATGCTAATTTTTTTAATACATTAAAGTATTGTTGATATTTTATATACGTAAAATATTCTATATTGATTTGTGGACAATATATACTATATGTTTTGCAATAAACAATCTACATTGAAATTCAAATATTGCAAAAGCATATTCCTTGATTTCATAGGTTGCCTGTTTCTTCCTTGAACCATCTTTAATGCAACCTATATAGTTGATTAATAATTTTGTTAGGCGATTAATTTACATAGATGCCTAAAATAAAAATAAGGGGGAAAAGTT
>JAQVFD010000179.1 GCA_028697435.1 Clostridiaceae bacterium | reverse complement strand
AAGTTTTAGTATTTACCAAAATATAAGGAACTATAGATTGCAACTCTAAGACATAGTTTTAGAGTTGTTCATCTATTTGCAGCCTTTGAGGTGGGGAGGCATGTGAGTGAAACAATTAAGACTGTCTGCAGCATTTCTCATAGTACTGCTTATCAGTGCAATGAGCCTTGGGATAATAAGTGTTCAAGCATTAGCACCTGAAATTCCAAATCCTACAAGGGAATTTTATGTAAATGATTTTGCCGGTATCTTGGATTCCGAAACAGAACGGGATATACTGAAACTGGGGGAAAGCACCTATAAAGCAACAGATGGCGGACAAGTAGTATTTGTCAGTATTGACACATTAAATGAGAATACTATTGAGGAGTATGCCAACGCCCTTTTCAACAAATGGAAAATAGGAACTAAGGATAAGGGGGTTCTCTTCATACTCAGCATGGAAGAGAGAATATCCAGAATTGAAGTGGGTTATGGCTATGAAGGGGTATTAACAGATATTGAAAGCAGTAAACTGCTTATTAAGTTTTCCGAACTAAATGGGGAAAAAGGTATAAATGAAGCGGTTAAGGTTATTTATTCAGATATTGTCAATATTATCAGTGGAAATGAGGATATGGTACAATACCCTGAAAATGAAGAAAGCAACTTTTTCAGTGAAAATCCAATAATTACTGCGGTTTTAGTAATCATTATATTGATATTGGTTGTTTTGGATTTTATATTTACCGGAGGCAGAGTTACCTTTTTCATATTAAGAATGGTTGCGGCATCTTCCAGAAGAGGCGGCGGTGGCGGAAGAAATTCCGGCGGAGGAGGCCGTTCCGGAGGGGGAGGCGCCTCCGGAAGGTTTTAAGAAGAAAAGGGATATCGCAAGACTACTGTATAAATAGTTTGCAATATCCCTTTTTATATATAATATGATGGATGTTGCACATCCTACATATGTATGATATCATATTTATATACAGATAGGGTAGGGGGGCATAGTAAATTATATATGCCGTGAAAAAGATTTATTATCACAAAAGTAGTAGAAGCATCTACTTTTGTATTATCAAATATGTATTTTTCACGACATATGAATTACGGAAAATGTGACCTGCCATTTGAATTCTAATGTGAGATGTTTGGTACGAAACATATAGAGAGGAGAAATATGATGAAAACAGAAAGTTTTAAAATAAATGGTATGACATGCGCGGCTTGTGCAAAAGCAGTAGAAAGAGCCGTTAAGAAAATAGAAGGAACATCTGAGGTCAATGTAAATTTAGCAACAGAAAGGCTTGTCCTTAACTATGACGAAGGAAAGGTAAAGACCGGTGACATTATCGAGGCTGTTTCAAAAGCAGGTTACGAAGCTATACAGGAAAACAACACAAAAGAAGTATCAATACCAATTGAGGGCATGACCTGTGCCGCTTGCGCCAAATCAATTGAAAGAGCAGTGGGAAAGCTTTCCGGAGTTGAGTCAGTATCAGTCAATTTTGCAACTGAAAAGGCAAATGTCAAATATAATCCGGAGGAGCTGAGGTTATCAGAAATCAAGCAAGCGATCGCAAAGGCCGGCTATAAAGCCCTTGAAATAGAGAGCAAGGACAAGGTGGATGAGGATAAGAAACGTAAGGACAGGGAAATCCGGATCCTGTGGACCAAGTTTATTGTTTCGGCAATTTTCTCCATTCCTCTTCTTTATATAGCGATGGGTCATATGCTTGGATTACCTATGCCGAAAGCTTTGCATCCAACAGATTATCCTTTACGGTTTGCCTTGGTTCAGATTCTGCTTACAATACCGATTTTAATAGCAGGATATCGTTTCTATACAGTTGGGTTTAGAGCTATATGGCACAGAAGCCCCAATATGGATTCACTGATAGCAATGGGTACTTCAGCAGCAGTGCTTTACAGCTTGTATTCAACCTATCAGATAAGCATTGGTCATTCTATGTATGTTATGGATTTGTATTTTGAATCAGCAGGTGTCATTATCACATTAATTCTTTTAGGAAAATCCTTAGAAGCTGTATCAAAAGGAAGGACTTCAGAAGCCATCAAGAAATTGATGGGTCTGGCTCCTAAAACAGCCATAGTAATACATGATAACAAGGAAATTGAGATACCTATTGAGGAAGTTGAGACAGGGGACATAATTGTCGTAAAACCCGGCTCCAAAATCCCTGTGGATGGTGAAGTGGTTGAAGGACATACAGCAATCGATGAAGCCATGTTAACCGGTGAAAGTATTCCTACTGAGAAAAAATCGGGTGATAAAGTATATGCAGCGACAATCAATAAGACCGGATCCATTAAATTCAAGGCAACAAAGGTAGGGAGTGATACGGCTCTGGCCCAGATAATAAAGCTGATGGAAGATGCTCAAGGATCAAAAGCTCCTATTGCACAAATGGCAGATATTGTTTCAGGATATTTTGTACCAATAGTTTTCTTAATAGCAACTCTCTCGGCATTGGCATGGTACTTTATCGGCGGCGAAACAGCGGTATTTTCATTAACAATTTTTATAGCCGTATTGGTTATTGCTTGCCCCTGCGCATTGGGCCTGGCTACCCCGACGGCTATAATGGTCGGTACGGGAAAAGGTGCCGAATACGGGGTACTGATCAAGGGCGGAGAAGCACTGGAAACAACACACAAAATCAAAACAATTGTATTTGATAAGACCGGCACAATAACAGAAGGCAGACCAGAGGTAACGGATATTGAAACTACTAATATTATTGAGAGGAATAAGCTTCTACAGATTGCCGCATCTGCCGAAAAGGGTTCCGAGCATCCCCTTGGAGAAGCAATTGTCAATGGAGCGGAGAAAGAAAATCTTGAGATCCTTAAGGTTGATAGATTCAATGCTATACCGGGTCATGGGATAGAGGTCGAAATTGAAGGCAGGAATGTGCTGCTGGGCAATAGAAAGCTTATGATAGATAGAAATATCGACTTGTCAGGGTTGGAGACGGAAACAGACAGGCTTGCATCAGATGGTAAAACTCCGATGTATGTAGCTATAGATAATCAAATGGCGGGAATAATAGCAGTTGCGGATATTGTAAAAGAAAGCAGTGCAAAGGCAATTAAGAGGCTCCATGAGATGGGTATAGAAGTAGCCATGATTACCGGAGATAATCGCAAGACAGCTGAAGCTATAGCTAAGCAGGTTGGTATTGACCGGGTACTGGCAGAAGTACTCCCCCAGGATAAGGCAAATGAGGTGAAGAAGCTGCAGGCAGAAGGTAAGAAGGTTGCTATGGTTGGTGATGGAATAAATGATGCACCTGCATTGGCGCAGGCTGATATAGGAATTGCCATCGGATCAGGTACCGATGTAGCCATAGAATCTGCAGATATAGTATTGATGAGAAGCGATTTGATGGATGTACCGACTGCTATTCAGCTAAGCAAGAGTACAATCAGAAATATCAAGCAGAATCTTTTCTGGGCCTTTGGATACAACGTGGCCGGGATACCGGTTGCAGCAGGACTGCTTCACGTTTTCGGCGGACCGCTTTTAAATCCGATACTTGCGGCGGCAGCCATGTCGTTAAGCTCGGTTTCTGTATTAACAAATGCCTTAAGGCTGAAAGGCTTTAAACCGTATAAATAACAGGTTCCGAGGCAGGAGCATATACTGTTTGCCCGTAAAGGCCTTGAGGAACGCTGAAGCCCATTGCCAGTTGACTTGATTCTAAAGGAATACAAGAAGAAAATTAAGGAGGAATAAAAATGAAGAAACGGATTAGTATTGAAGGAATGAGCTGCGGTCACTGTGTAAAGCATGTTGAGGGTGCACTCGGAGAGCTCCCCGGCGTTATAAAGGTTGATGTGAATTTGGAAGGTAAATATGCAATTGCAGAATTGGAAAGGGATGTTTCTGATTCTGCGCTTAAGGATGCAGTTGAAGAAGCAGGCTATGAAGTTGTTGCAATAAAGGAGGAATAGACTTGGATAGTAATTGCGACCACAATACAACCCTGCGAACAGAAAAAGAAAAGAAGGATATCATATCCAGGCTGAACCGCATTGAAGGGCAGGTAAGGGGCATCAAGGGGATGATAGAGAAAGATGTGTATTGTGACGATGTTCTAAACCAGATATCCTCTGTAAACTCCGCAATGAATTCAGTGGGGAAGCTGATTTTGAAAAATCATATGAAATCCTGTCTCATAAAACGTATTCAAGCCGGAGAACTGGATGTGGTTGACGAGCTGCTGTATACAATCGAAAAAATGCTGAAATAAATGATTAGTGAAAGAGAACCTTATTGTCTTAGGGCAATGAGGTTCTCTTCTTTTATGGGCTTTTTCTAGTTGCAGTCATGTATGAGGAATTCATAGATTTATATATAATACCCAATCACGATCTGATTAATAAATCGCGAAAAAAGTCGAATTGTGCGGTCGAATTATAAGGAGTAAGTTGGATATACAGGAGGAATATGTAAGGCATTAATTGAATTCTAAAATTAATATTATGTAGCAATATACAAGCCAAATGCACATTTACTATAGGGCTATGCACTACTATCACTTAATTTCAGTAGTTTGCAGAGCTACAGATAAAATGGAGAGTAATTAATAGACTGATAAACCTTAGTAAGATTATATGAGAATATGCTGTGTATTTGCAAACAGAGGCGTAATTATGTCTATCCTGAAAACTATGATGTCTAGAAGGCACTAAAGTCAAAAAGAAACTAAGCCCAAGCAAATGATTGAGCATTGATATAAATGGTCTTTAAGAATTGAATTGATAATTAAGCTGTATTTACCCCAGTTTGTGGCTCAAGGTTAACGGTATAACCAAGTGCTTCA
>JAQVFD010000178.1 GCA_028697435.1 Clostridiaceae bacterium | reverse complement strand
CTTTAAGGGCAGGTACCCCTCCCATTTTTTCATATGTCGGATGATAATGCCTGGTAAAAGGCAGCTTGTACACATCATCAAGCTCAACTTCTGTCAAAGGGGCAGTGGGCGGGTTTTGCACCAGAAATCTTTCCCCGTGAGGCTGTATTAGCACATGACCTGTATGATAATCTTGTTCTCTATATTGAAACATAAAGGCTTTGGCGTATTTCCTTCTGCTGTCCCTAACCTCTTCGTAACTCGGTATCACAGTTGAATCCGAAAGATTCTCAAGCTCTGAAGCTATATAAGCAGTACCGTTAATGTAGGTTATATATTTTATTTCCATACCCGATTCAAGAGCTTCCGCAACTTGTATTATCGGTTTCTCGCCCATTCCGTATATAAGAAGATCCGCCCTGCTGTCAAACAGTATAGACCGTCTTACCCTGTCATCCCAGAAATCATAATGGGCAAACCTTCTGAGACTGGCTTCAATACCTCCTATTATTACAGGTACATCTTTAAAAGCCTCCCTGATCCTGTTGCAGTATACGGTAACAGCCCTGTCCGGTCTCTTTCCCCGTACACCTCCGGGAGAATAAAGGTCTCCACCTCTTGGTTTTTTTGAAGCAGTATAATGGTTGACCATTGAGTCCATATTGCCTGAAGATACTAAAAAAGCAAGCTTAGGTCTTCCCAAAATCTTAAAGGCATCTGCACTCCGCCAGTCAGGTTGAGGTATTATACCTACCCGGTAGCCTCTGCTTTGTAAAAGTCTTGCTATTACGGCATTGCCAAAGCTGGGATGGTCAACATAGGCATCCCCGCTTATGAGTATAAAATCAAACTGTTCTATTTTCTTTCTCCGCATATCTTCTATGGATATTGGCAGAAAATCGTCCCTGCTAATCAAATAACCACCTACTTTAGCGTAAATGTCGAAATTGGCGTATAAATCCTTTTGCCCCCGGCTTCTTCACTTTTTACTAAGGATATCTCCCTGATTTCAACAGCTCTGAAGCTTTGAAAATTCACTCTCTCCTCCAACTTTTCAAAAGGTATCTTGAGCACCAGATCCTGAGCTATTGTTATATGTGGAGTATAAGCTTTTATTTCCTTTTTTATGCCCAACTTGTGCATCCCCTCATCAATATCTGAATACAATGAGGAAAGCTTATCCAATTCCCCTGAAAAGCCCAGCCAAAGAGCATGGATGCTTCCTTTGCCGTCAAAGTATCCCATTTTATCAATGTTCAGACATATCCTCCGGTGACTTAAGGCTATGTTCTTAAGTGTTTTTCCTATGTCCGGTGCTTTTGACTGCTCAATTTCACCAAGGAACTTAAGTGTCAGATGAAAGTTTCCTACATATTTGAATCTTCCTCTTTCCGAATTTTCCCGTACTATATGCTGTATTCCGGCGATGCTGTCCTTTATATCTCTGCTGAAGTCAGCCCCGATAAATGTTCTCATAATAAAGCCCTCCTATAGTCAAAGTATTATCCCATCATTCTCAAAAAAATTCTAATGAAAAATGCCTCCTTAGCACCTTCCTTGAACGGCAGGAGGCTTCTCCCCCTTGCATTTCCTATACAATGAAAAAGGTATGCAGCCAATCATGTGAATCATCTATTGGTGCATACCTTTATTGTACTATTGCTATAATAAATAGGCTACATTGTTTTTATCTTTTTTTCAGATCCGCTGCTCTCAATACCTCGCTGTAGATTTCATCCTCAGTCTTGCCCTCAGCACTAATTACCTTTGTTGTTGTCATTACATCTTCCATACCCATGAAATTGGAATCCGCTCCTGTTACTACAATGGCGTCGAATTTATTCAGCCTCTTGGAGGACTCCTTGGTATTATCCTCCAGTACTTCCACAGTGCAATCCCTGCTTTCCAAATATCTTCTGACATTGCTCAAGGGTTTCTCTATTCCTACCTTATTCATATCAGTACCTCCATAAATTCTTTTCATATGATATATTCTCCACTAAAGATTTATTTTTTATTCGATTCCCTTCGGTTCTTGATACTACATTGTTTAATGCATTTGTCCCATAATTTTTAAATTTTTGGGACTGTACATTCAGACAAGTTTAGTCTAAAATGGATATTGGGTGTATTGAAAATTAGATTTTCCATTTCAGGATATTACTGGATATGGTTTGACTTCTTTGCTGATTTCAACCTGCATATTTATTGATGCAGCTTGAAATTTTTGTTTCTATCAGAGTTTTTTATAACATTTTGAGTCAAAGGATGATTTATTTGAAAAAGGCACTTGTAAGAAACAAAAAAAACTATACTACTTTCATGTTCATTCCTGAGAGTAGGTCTAGCGTTAAATCCTTCAGGATACCGGCATGGTTCCCAGGATTTGTTTCTATATCTATTGTCATTCTTATTGTGACATCCGGAATATGTTTTTATGCATTATCCGAGCTTAAGCTTCAATACGATGCCAGCAGAAAAGAAGTATCGGAGCTTACGGCCATCAACACTTCCCAGAAGATTGAGATTGATCACCTCCAGAGAAGTTCTGAAAAAATACAAATGCAGCTGGCTGAAAACTCAAGAATGCTGGATGAAGTCAAAAAAACAGTGGGTATTAACCCCTCCCCTGAGGAAAGCATTGAATTCATGCATGTTACTCAGGAGATAAGTTCGAATTCAAACCCGGATATGTCCTTGAAGATAGCAAGCATTGAAACAAATTTTGCATCTTTAACTGAGAAGATTGCACTTCAAAAAAAGATAATCTCTGATTCTTTGGACCCCATAAAAAAACAGCTTGCATATTTAATGGCCAAGCCTTCCATAAAGCCCGTAACTGCCTCTATCACTGCCGGTTTTGGTTATAGAAAAAATCCTTTTACCAGCAGAGGCAGCGAATTCCATAAAGGAATTGACTTTGCCGCTTCATATGGACAGACTGTATCAGCATCCGGTGATGGTATAGTAGCCTTCTCGGGATGGAATGCGGGCTACGGAAGAATGGTAATAATATCCCACGGGTATGGTCTTAGCTCCTTATATGCACATAACTCAAAGCTGTTGGTAAAACAAGGGGATAAGGTAAAAAAGGGGCAAGCAATATCAAAGGTAGGTAATACAGGCAGAAGTACCGGAACTCACCTTCACTATGAAGTAAAACTAAATGGAAAAAATGTCAATCCGGCAAATTACTTTGACTGATTGGAGGGTAATATAATGTTTGGCTCAGGCAAAAAATCTATAAACAGCGAAAAAGTAGATACTATTATTGGACGCGGAACTATATTTGAAGGTACAGTTAATGCCGACGGGACTGTAAGGTTAGATGGCAAGGTACTTGGAGGTCTTAACATAACCGGCAATCTGATTGTCGGAGAAGAAGGTGCTGTTAAAGGCAACGTAAAGACAGAAAATGCATTTGTTGCCGGAGTCATAGAAGGCAATGTAATTGCAACCTCCCAGCTTCATATTACGCACACTGCAAAGCTTGTAGGGGATATCACGGTAAAGAATGTCATAATTGATGAAGTTGCAATATTCATAGGCAACTGCAAAATATTAACCGATAATAATTAAGTTGAAAATAAATTATAGGGACGCCATATATAATATGGTGTCCCTACTTCATAAGGGATTTATACAGCATTACTTACTACTGCAGCAATTCTGTCAAGTGGAATATCTGTTACTGATCCTACCGTGCTTACATTGCCATAACCGCCATAACCGCCATAACCACCAACCGGTACTCCGCAGCAGCTTCCCAATGCGCAACCGGGGGCTGCTCCTAATTGAGTAATAAGCCTGACAAAACATTGATTAACAGCCAGTACTACTCCTGTAAAGCCGCAACCCGACATACCTCCGCTTGTAGTGAATATTGTAACAGTCTCTCCAATTCTGTCCTGAAGAAGATCAAAGTTGCTACCTCCATCAACCATATTTACACCTCCTTTCAAGAATAAACCTCATTCTTTCTCAATTACATTTTATGTACATGCGTATTTTTGGTGACAAGTTTCCTGCTTAAAGCATAAAAGAGGGCAATAGCGCCCCCTTTCATGCTTGAGGTGAGTTATGGCATCAGGGTCAGGATTGTGTGAATAATACCCCTTCCCAATTCCATAATATGTACATGCATTGCTTTGGTGACAAGTTAACAGTAAGTTAACAGGGACGTTTCTCCTGTACTCTTTAGGTACAAGCGAAACGTCCCCGTGTTCTTACAGCTTAATATTCACTTCCGCCAAATCCGAAGGTTCTTCCAAAACCGCCAAAAGCGATTATAGCAAGTACTATGATAAATATAAAGTTTTTCTCCCTGCCCAAAGTTGTGCATGATGCTAATAGTACAAACAACAGAAGCAGCAAGAGGAATCCATTGTTTTTACATAAATCCATAATCGGATTTACTGCTGCGGGAGCACCGCATCCACACCCGATTGAGCCTAATCCGTTAGCCATATTCTCACCTCCCTCCCAGTTGGTTATAGGTTGTTCACCTTTCCACTTATATACTATGTACGCTTTAGGGTTTGGTTACATCTTTTTATCTATAAAAAAACAGCCATGTGTTCATAACATGGCTGTTTATGCAATTATATAAAACTAATCGGCTCTGTATTCCTGTTCCAGCATTGACATTATTATCATAGAACGGTATCTGCCCTTATCCTTTTTACAGTCCCTCAGTATTCCCTCCTGTATGAATCCTTCACTCCTATATAGGTTTATGGCATTTTCATTGTCGGTATACACATCCAGCCATAACCTATGGCATTTCAATAATTCAAAACAGTATTTTTTTATAAATTTTACACCTACACGCCCATAGCCTTTTCTCTTATCAGC
>JAQVFD010000007.1 GCA_028697435.1 Clostridiaceae bacterium | reverse complement strand
ATGCCGGAAGTACCGGAAGAAAAATTTGTTGACGCTTGTGTCCAGGTAGTCAAAGCTAATGAAGCCTGGGTTCCCCCCTATGGAACTGGTGCGACCCTATATATCAGACCTTTAATTATAGGTGTTGGAGATAATATCGGTGTGAGCCCGGCTAAGGAATATATATTCACAGTTTTTTGCATGCCGGTAGGAGCATATTTTAAAGGTGGATTGACCCCTTTGAATTTCTCAGTTTCGGACTATGACAGAGCAGCACCACAGGGAACCGGTGCAGCCAAGGTCGGAGGCAATTACGCAGCAAGTCTGTATCCTCATAAACAAGCGGCAGAAGAAGGTTATTCTGATTGTATATACCTGGACCCGGCAACTCATACAAAAATTGAAGAAGTAGGTGCAGCTAACTTCTTCGGAATAACTAAAGACAATAAGTTTATTACCCCTGTATCCGATTCCATTTTGCCAAGTATAACAAAATATTCCCTTCTGCATGTGGCAAAAGAGTATCTCGGATTAGAAGTGCAAGAAGGAGACATTTATGTAGATAATCTTGATGAGTATGCTGAAGCGGGAGCCTGCGGGACAGCAGCAGTTATATCTCCTATAGGAAGCATCACATATAAAGGCAAGAAGCATGTATTTCACAGTTTAACAGAGGTTGGACCCATAACAAAGAAGCTCTATGAAACACTGGTTGGAATCCAATTCGGAGATGTTAAAGCTCCTGAAGGCTGGATAGTAGAAGTTAAGTAACATAATAGAAGAAGAATGCGACGCATTCTTCTTCTATTGCTACACTCCTGTTTTTTACTCAAAAACCTCTACAAGGCTGCCGAAGAGCTCCCTGTTCTCCTTGATTTTCATCTCGCTGCCTAATACGCAATAGCTTTGTCTCTTCATAATCTCAAGCATCATATCAGATAATTCCCTAATATCCTGCTGCCTTGTGCCAAGAATCTCCTCCCTTTCCTTTTGCAAATCCTCCGTTGTGATTTTCCTCATATAGTTTTCAATAGCCCTTTCCCCTTTCATAAACGGAGTCAGGGGCAAATCCAGCTTGCTGATGGTTCCGATAATATACTTCGTCATCTCCCTTTCCTCAATTCGGAAATCCTTCAGATAGTCGTACATTTCATCATATACCTTCAATGTTTCTTTTAGATTAGGATCCCTGTAGGAAACCATAAACATATTGCCGTTCTTTTCAAAACCCGAAAAGGCACCATAGGCCCCTCCCTGTACTCTAATGCGGTTCCAAAGGTAGCTGTATCTGGATATCGTTTTTAAAACCTGCAGTTTCCCTGTATAGGCATATCCAAGTTTTATAAAATTGTAGCCCTGGGCCACATATTGGACTTTTCCCTGGGTCATAAGCCCCTCATTGAGAGATTCAATCTTAAAAACGTATTTTGTTGCCTGATGCGCCTCGCTGCCTAGTCCTCCAAGCACAGATTCCAGACATTTTGCAAAACTGCTATATTCATCCTCTTCACAGGTAACTCCGGCAACAAGAGCGTCTTTTCTGAATATAAGGCTCATAAGCTTCTGAAGGTTTTTCTTAACCTCATCAATACTGTTTTCGAAGTTCCTTTCGATACCGTCAATAAATCTATAATAGGTAAGCCCTGATATAGTCTCCAAATAACTTCCCTCATCAGAGAAATATGAGAATAGCCTCTTACATGCAATTGTATATCCTTCATTGGATATCCTCATTTCTATCCTGGACTTGTTCTCCTGTATAATTTCCTTGATTCTTTTGGAATCGTCGAATTTCGTCCTTGCAATAATTTCACTAATGAGTTCAAACATCTTTGCCATCTTGCTTACAAGGGCTCTGCCTCTTATTGAAAAAACGGGGTGGTATTTGCTGTCATCATCTTTTTCCCCATAGACCTGTGTGCTAAAACTTATGCCCCCGGTATGCATATCAATTTCCTTTGAAAGCTCTCCATAGCTGTAGTTTTCAGTACTTATCCTTCCAAGTATCCCTGACAGCAATGGAATATACGGCAGAAGGTCCTGTGGTACTGCAGTAGTGTCAAACAAAAGGTTTGCATAAACAATGTCGTTGGTAAACATATGGTGGGCAAGCACCGTAACTCCGGATTCCTCTTTAACTTGCTGATGCAATACCTCAGCCTTCCTGTTTATATCCCCTATTGAAAGCATCGGTATAAGTGCAAGCTTTTCAGGTGTGTCGGGAGTATTCTGCCATTTCTTAAGCCTTCCGGTCTCCTTAACAAGCTCCTGCAGCTGTTCTTTGCTCATATTATCCTTGATACTTTTAAGCTTAGCTTTTGTTTCCTCATCCTTTTCCTCAGAAAGTCCTTTTTTGGGTTTAAGCACCAGTAATGAACTGTGACTGTTGTTCAAAAGATACTTTTCTATAAGGTTTTCAAAATATCTGTTATTAAGCCCTAATCTAATTTTTTCAAATATATGCTCATAACGGAGATGCATTAGGGGATCCTTATCATAAAGCCAGCTGTCCATTATATTTATATTGTATATAAGTCCCTTGGGATATCCGGCAGAATCCGATTCTCTAAGCTGAAATTCCTTCAAATTGACCGCCGCTTCCGCCAATTTACTGTCCAGCCCTTCACGTACAAGACCGTTTAAAGTATCTGAAACTACTGTTTTGAACTCTTCCAATGATTCTTCGTTTGAATTTTTTACAATTACACTAAAAACAGGCTGTAGAATGCTGTTGTCATATTTGCCGAAAACATCTCTGCCAAGACCGGCTTCAATCAATGCCTTCTTCAGAGGAGATGCGGGAGTTGCCAGCAATATATGCTCCAGTATCTCCATTGCAATATAAAGCTCCGAATCGGTAGAAAGCCCCACGGCATAATTGAGGCTGAGATATGTCTTGTCTTTCTCATCCTCCTGTGCGGATATGGGATATTCCAAATCATAGCTTTTCATTGCATTGAAAGCTTTCTGCAAAGATATAGCGGAATCCACATAAATTGCTTCAAAATCCTTAAGATATTCTTCATCAATAAACTTCAAGCGCCCAAGCACATCCAGTTTTCCATACAGGAACATATAGCTGTTTGATGGATGGTAGTACTTCTTATGGAAGGAAGTAAACTCCTCCTGTGTAAGCTCAGGTATCACTTCCGGATCACCCCCGGACTCATAACCATAAGGGGTGTCTGGGAACAAGGTCTCCTGGAGCTTCCTTGAAAGCACCGATTCCGGCGATGAAAGTGCACCCTTCATTTCATTATATACTACGCCCTTGTATCTCAGCTCCTCCGAAGTGTCTTCCAACTCATAGTGCCAGCCTTCCTGCTTAAGAATCTCCGGATATTTGTATATGTTGGGATGGAATACCGAATCCAAATACACGTCCATTAGATTTTCAAAATCCTTATCATTCCTGCTTGCTACCGGATACATTGTCTTGTCTCCGAAGGTAAAAGCATTCAGAAAGGTATTCATGGAGCCTTTCACCAGTTCAACAAAGGGCTCCTTGGTGGGAAATTTTCTGGAGCCGCAAAGTACCGAATGCTCAAGTATATGAGGCAGTCCGGTGCTGTCCTTGGGGGGTGTTCTGAAAGTAACTGAGAACACTTTGTTATCATCTTCATTTTCCATATAAAAAAGTCTGGCTCCACTCTTTTCATGCTTAAAAAGCCTGATTGTCGAATTTGCCTCTTTGATAATCTCTTCTTCTGTCAAACGAAAACCGTGATATATGTCATCAATTTTGAACTGCATCTCTATCAACCCTCCGAATATGATTATTTTCATTAGTATTATATCGCATCTTTCCATAATTTGCATGTGGTTATGGTGCATTATCTTATGTACAAATGAGTGCGACGCGCAAATCCCACTCTTTTCCACCGGTGCTTAAGCCACGGTATCACATAATAATCCAGGCCGAAAGCCCTGCCTGCTCCGCCAAACATTGCAATGCCGGCAAATATGTGCCAGAATATTTCTGTTCCTGCCATTGCCGACAATATGAAATTAAAGCATAGGAATATTGATCCCAGAGATGCAAGTATTGTAAATAAGCCTGCAATAAGTGCAAGACCTACAGCGACCTCCATAAGTACAATCAAAACCTGGAACAAGTATGCATTTGGTTCGATAAAGGTTTCCATGATCCATTGAAATACCCGAGGAGGCTCTTTAAGCAGCGGCTCCGGATAATACTGGGTAACCTGAGTTGCATTAGTTACGGCATCGGTGGACTTTAGGGGCACGTCCCCGGGCTTCGGCATTGCCGTAATGAAGCTTTTGCCTGGGTTAAGCCAGCCCTCATTTATTTTCTTTACACCTTCAATAAGCCATATAATTCCAAGGTATACCCTTAGTATAGCAAGCCATAGGATAGGAGTCCGTGCAGACAAATGACCTCCCAGTATAGATCTGCCCTCTCTTACCAGAATAAACTCGTGCATTACATAATCCCATATCCTTGCCAAGCCTCCCACCCCATATTGATAGTGGATGTTTACCAGGTGCTTAAGAGCCATAGCAACAAAGCCGTCCAAGGACCTCCCCCCTATGTTGGCCACCGCATACCTGCCGCCTATGGATACCATGAATCCGTGATAATTGGATTTAAAAGGCTTCTTATTCCTATTATCGATAGTAGCAAGTATATTATGCACCGCTGTATCTGCAGTCTGCAGCGCTGTCTCTACAATTTGAGGCATCGGCTTCTTTCCGCCTTTATCATCCGTCTCCTCATAGAACGCATTATCACCAATGGCAAAGACGTTTTGGTATTCCACCGACTGCATGTATTCATTAACCTGTATCCGACCCCTGCCTCCGTGAGTAAGCTCTGTTTTGGCGGCAAAGTCACTCCCCTGTACTCCGCAGGTCCAAATGAGGGTTCTGGTAGGTATCTCTCTTCCGTCCTTCAATATTATCGATTCCCTTTTTACCTCCGTAATCGGTGCTGATGTTATTATTTCGACCCCATGCCGGCTCATATATCTCTCGGATTTCTTTATTAAGCCCTCATTGAGTATTGGAAGTATGCTGCCCATTGCCTCTACGACCATTAGACTTACATCCCTGCCGTCAATTTCATATTCCCTGCAAAGCTCTCTTCTCCACTCCAAAAACTCTCCCATTGTCTCTATCCCTGTAAAGCCTGCACCCGCCACGACAAATGTAAGCATTGCCCTTCTTTTGACCTGATCCTTTTCAGCTTTTGCTTTATCAAACATGCCCTTTATATGTTCTCTGATCCTTATTGCATCTTCATATGACCACAGAGTAAAACCATTTTCCTTTACCCCCGGCGTTCCGAAAAAAGCAGGCTCTGCTCCGGTATCGATAATGAGATAATCGTAAGGGTAACTTTCTGATGCAGCTTGTAGTTTCTGACTTTTAAAATCTATGCTCTTGATTTCCTCCGTTTCCACACGAACCCCTGATTCTCCGAATATTTCCCTAAGGTCTATCTGTACCGACTCAGCCTCTGCCCTGTTTCCTGCCACCTCATGGAGCTCAGTCATTAAGGTATGATACGGTTTTTTATCCACCAGCAACACACTGATATCTTTCCTTTTTCGGGCAGCCTTACCCAAAAGCCTTGCTGCATGGACTCCTCCATAACCGCCTCCTACTATTGCAATCCGCTTTTTGTCTTTTCCCATTTTATCAATTTTCACTTCCTTATGATTATAAATACCATCAATTGAAAGTATTCCACAAATGCCTTTCCAATATGAATTCTTCTATAAGCTAAAAGGAGTACCGCAAACTACTTATTAAGTAGTTTTGCGATACTCCTTGCAAATTCAATATGCCATATATATTCGCTATCTATTGTTTCCCATGAAGAAAAGTGCCACTACATCCGGGCCTGTGTGAGCGCCTATAACCGGCCCTACATGATTTATTATTACATCCTTAACTTTAAACTCCTTCAGTATCATTTCTTTCAGATACTCCGCATCCTCTATGCAATCTCCGTGGCTTATAGCAATTACCTGTTCCTCAGGTGCCTCTATATTCTCCTGAAGAATTTCAAAAAGCGTCTTTAGGGATTTCTTTCTTCCCTTGACTTTCGATATCGGTATAAGCCTTCCTTCATCATCCACTTTGAGGATAGGCTTGATGTCAAGCAATGTGCCTATAAAAGCAGCTGTACCGGATACCCTGCCCCCCCTTTTCAAGTGACCAAGGTCATCTACCGTAAACCAATGGTTCAGCCTGAGTTTGTTTGTCTCAAGCCAGCTTACTATTTCATCCTTCGATGCTCCTGCTTTAAGCATCTCATTTGCATTGTAAGCCAGGAGCCCTTCCCCAAGGGAGGCACTTTTACTGTCAATGATTGTAATGTCTGCATCCTTGATCTCTTCCATAACCATATCCCTTGCAAGGTATGCACTGCTGAGGCTTCCGCTCAAAGCAGAGGAAAATCCCAAATATATAACTGATTTGCCTTCTTCTGCATACTTTTTGAAAAGCTCAGTATACTCATAAATGTTAACCTGTGCGGTTGAAGGCATTTCACCATTCCTTACTGCATCATAAAATTCTTTATAGCCGATAGACTCGCCAAAGTCGTCCTTGTATTCCTGATCCTTTAAGTTGCATACGAGACTTACAAAAGGTATTGCATTTTTCTCAACATAACTGCGCGGGAGATCTGTACAGGAATCAATCAAAAGCACCGTATCCATCATGTTCTCACCTCTCTGCAATATTATAGTTCTATAGTAACCATTTTTCAGGTATAAATCAATCTGAATTATTTTGTTGCGTCAAGATGTCCTTCATACTTTTCAAGCCCAAGCATCATCACAGCAGTTATTGAAGTTAATACACCAATAAATATCCAGGCATCTTCTATACTTGTAAAATTCAATATCTTTCCCATTGCCATAGGACCGACTGCATAACCCGTGCCTGTTATGGTAGTCAATACCGCACTCATTCTCCCCCTGTGCGATGACGGAGTATGGTTTACAATAAAAGGCATGACACTTATTGTTAATAGCACCTCTCCCAACGTGAACACAAAGCATGAAATGAAAAAAAACGGCAGCTTGCTAATTAATCCTAACATTCCAAAGCCTGCAGCATAAAGCAGTATACCATGGACCATGCTTCTGATACTTCTCGTTTTTCTTGTCAACTTAGTCAAAATCGGAGTAAATAATATGACCACCAAACCATTAAAACTTGCCATCCACCCAAAATACTGGGCACCCATTTCGCCGAAGTTCTTTATGGAATGCAGCGGCATCAGGAAGTTCCATTGGGAATATGAGAATTCATATCCTAATGCGATGATTGAAAAATAGACAAGAATCGGTCTTTTGAGCAGCACTGAAATTATTGAACCTTCCTCTCTTCTTTCAAGCTTCCTGCTTTCATCCGTTATCTCATTTTTTGTTCTGTCTATGGTCTCATTAACAAAAAAGTAAATAAGACCAATCGCCATCAGTGCAGTTATCGCATCTCCGATAAATACTATAGGCAGGTATCTCCTGTAAAGGAATCCGCCAAATATCGGACCGACAGCAAAACCTATGTTCCAGCCAAGATAGCTTAAAGAATATGCCCTTGCTCTGTTTTCCGGTGTGGTAAGGTCAGCGATCAGTGAATCATGGGCAGGTCCCGCCACATACATTATAGTGCTTGCCGCCAGAATAACGTATATAAGCTGCATTGATGGTTCAATGAAACCGCAGTAAGTGTACAACAGTGCTCCAAGAGTACCGAATATGATAATAAGCTTCTTCCTTCCATAGGTGTCGGCAAGCTTTCCGCCAATAATAGAAGCCACCGGATAAACCATGCTGTTCAGACTTAGGAAAAACCCCGCATTCTCATTTGACAAGCCTATCTTGTCGGTCATTATTATTGTCATAAGCGGCATTACAAAGCATCCTATGGCATTCACTATACGTGATATGAATATTATATATATTTCCTTTGGCATACCCCTGTAGGGACTGATTAGATCTTTGATTATTGACATGTCGTATTTCCCCTCTACTAAAAACAAAAGTCATGGAATGAACACATTCCATGACTCAAAATGAAATATATTATTGTAAAGTATACTCCTGCCAATATATTCCTGTCAATTACCATCTGTTAACTGTAACATAATATTAATAAATTTTAACCAGGTTGTTTTAGTGCCTGAACTTTTATGTTTCACATAAAAGTTTTGCACTATATATGTCCTGAAAAAGATTTATCATCACAAAAGTAGCAGAATCATCTGCTTTTGTACTGTAAAATATGTATTTTTCACGACATATGAATTGCGGAAAATGTTTCGTGCCATTTGAATTCTATTGTAAAATGTTTGACACGAAACATATAATATGACTAAATCCCTATATTTGCAGCATTTCATTTGCTGCAAATATTACGGGTTATGTCACTAGTGTTTTGCATTAGCAGGCTCTATATTAATCCTTTTGCCTTTAATCTGGTTATCCTTCATTATTTTTATTACATCACCGGCATATTCTCTCGGTACTTCGACAAAAGTATATTTGTCATATATGTCAATGCTTCCAATAAGCTTTCCGGGAATTCCCGTTTCTCCCGCAATACCGCCTACAATATCTCCGGGTCTAACTTTCTGATTTCTGCCGATGTTAATGAACAGTCTTACCATCCCGCTTTCTGCTCCGGTATCGTCAAAATCAGTTTCCTCATGCTGTACTTCCTTATCCTTGTTATTTATAGTCATCTTAAGAAGAGCGGCAGCAATTTCGATGCTGGTATAGTCTTCTCCCGCCAATCTTTCTATAATACTGACATATTGGCTTAGATCGTTTTCATCCATGATTTCCCTTACTTTGTCCAAGAATACATTTGTTCTTACCTCTTCAACATCTTCAGAAGATGGCGCCTTCTGCAGTGTGATTTTTGCCTTTGCATACCTTTGTATATCCCTTAACTTATATATCTCTCTGCCTACGATAAAAGTAAAAGCCCTTCCCCCTCTGCCGGCTCTTGCCGTTCTTCCTATTCTGTGAACATAATATTCTTCATCCTGAGGAAGGTCATAATTAAATACCGCTTCAATATCATCCACATCTATACCTCTTGCAGCAACATCAGTAGCAACCAATATATCTACCGTTCCGTTCCTGAATTTTGACATCACCCTATCTCTCTGCACTTGCTTCAAATCTCCATGAAGTCCGTCTGCAAAATATCCCCTCCCCTGCAATTCTGCCACCAACTCGTCAACTTTTCTTTTTGTATTGCAAAAAACCAGCGAAAGTTTTGGATTGTACATATCAATAAGCCTTGACAGCACTTCGGGTTTGGTTGCTTCTTTTACTTCAAAATATACCTGCTCAACCTTAGGTACAGTCAGTTCCTTATGTACTACCATCACATGCTTTGGGTTCTTCTGAAACCTTTTTGTAAGTTCCAGAATAGGTTTTGGCATAGTTGCAGAAAAAAGCAATGTCTGACGCTCCTTGGGAACAGCTTTTAAAATGGTTACTATATCATCAATAAATCCCATATCCAGCATTTCATCTGCTTCGTCAAGGACTACCATGCTTACCTTGTCAATTTTCAGGGTCCCTCTGTTCATGTGATCCATAACCCTGCCGGGTGTCCCTACAATGATTTGCGGTCTTTTCTTCAAAGCCTTTATCTGCCTGTCAATAGGCTGTCCGCCGTAAATTGGAAGAATCTCTACTCCCCTTTTAAACTTGGCCAACTCCCTTATTTCATCGGCAACCTGTATGGCAAGCTCCCTGGTTGGGCAAAGCACCATACCTTGAATTGCCTTTTCTTCGTGATTTAGCTTTTCCAGAATCGGTATACCGAAAGCAGCCGTTTTTCCTGTGCCAGTTTGAGCCTGGCCTATTATATCCCTGCCTTCCATTATGTATGGAATTGATTGGGCTTGAATCGGAGTTGCTTCTTCAAAACCTTTATTCTCTATTGCTTTTAATATCTCACCGGATAAATCCAGTTCTTCAAACCTCAGATTTTTCATTTACTACCATCCATTCTTTAAATATATGTTAATGAATATTCCAATGCTTATTATTGCATTAACTATATAACAATACATTTATTATGTGCAAAATGCAACTAAATTTTTCATAATAATATAAGAATGCGCACTAGTGTGCGCAGACACTAGACACCAGACACTAGAGTTTAGAAGGGCTTCGAAGCCTTACCCTAATTCTGGCGTCTGACATCTGGTATCTGGCGTCTGAAGAATATCATAATTTTTTGTAATTCTATGATATAATATGTATGATTATACTTACAGTCTGAGAGTATATGCAAAAGAAAGGAAGTAACATAATGAGTTTGGAAAGTGTACAAGAATTTTTTGATGAAAATGGGTATTCAGATTTGAAGATAATTGTAACGGAAATGAGTACCGCAACTGTTGAGCTTGCCGCAAAAGCTCATGGTGTTGAACCTGCTCTTATAGCCAAGACAATGTCCTTCGGACTTAAGGATAGAGCAATACTTATCGTTGTAAGAGGCGACGCAAGGATAGACAATCGCAAGTTCAAGGATTGTTTCCATGAAAAAGCTTCAATGCTCAGCTATGAAAAAGTGCTTGAAATAACAGGCCATCCCGTAGGAGGAGTGTGCCCCTTTGGTCTTAAAAATCCTATGGATATTTACCTGGATGTTTCAATGAAGGAATTTGAACTTGTATATCCTGCAGCAGGTTCTGCAAATTCTGCTGTAAAAATAACCCCTGACCGCTTGCAGGAAGTCACAGGGGGTACATGGGTAGATGTATGCAAATAGAATATATACATGCAACAACATTATGCTCACTCCATAAACTGATATTACAATAGTTTGAAAATGGAGATGATCATTAATGTCCCGCCAAGTTTTTCCTCCATGCCCTCCGGGCACTTTCATATACTACATTAGGTCGGGTGACACATTATACAGGCTGGCACGGCGATACAATACCACCGTAGATGCCATAGTCAATGCCAATCCCGGGCTTGATCCTCACTGGCTCCGTGTTGCCCAGGGAATCTGCATCCCACGACAGCCTGTATTTCCAGATTGCCTTTCCGGCACTTATTATACTGTAAGATACGGAGATACTCTTAATAAAATAGCTCAGCGCAACAATATCCCTTTACAGGCTCTACTGCTGGCAAACCCGGGTATCGCCAATCCGGATTTGATTTATGTAAATCAAGTTATATGTATCCCGGAGCTGCCCTCAGTCAGACCATTAAGAAATAAAATCGTGGTAAATGTTGAAGGAATGACAGAATATCGCGAAGCAACCTTGAATCGAAGTGACCAAGGTTATTCTATCTATATACTGGACGATTTCACCTTCACCGGAGAAGAGCCTGGAATAGACCAGATATTCTTCAATTATGATGACAGTTACTTTGTAAGAATTCAACTGCTACCTGAAGATGCAAATATAATATCTCTCAGAGAAAATGCCCTTGAGGAACTCAGACTGGTTGGTACTCCTGATGAACTTACAGGAACAGAAATTTTCGAACCATTTTTCCAAAGCGCAGAATTCTACCTGCGTGCATCCAATCCGACCTTCTCCAAGGAGATAATTGTAATGGAAATAGCAGGAGAGCTGTTCCGATTTAACATGAATATACCGGTCGGAGTAGCTTCTGAGGGAGTCGTACCAAGTTTTCTGGCAATGCTGAAAACAGTAGATATCCCTTAATTTATTCTGATTAAAGAGCCGAAGGGCTCTTTTTTTGTCCAGCTGTAACATGTTTTTTTAAAAGTCATATTATAAATTAACGAATATCTAAGGCAGGAGGTATCGGAAGTTGAAGCATAACTACTGCACAGTCTACAGCAAATCATATTTATATATGGGACTAATCTTATATAATTCGCTCCTCAAACATGACCGGGACTTCTGTCTGTACTTCATATGCATGGATAATAAAGCCTTTTCAATTATGCAGTCACTAAACCTTGATCATATTAATTTAATAAACCTTAAGGATATAGAAATGGAAGACAAGGAGCTTCACGCTTCAAAGAGCAACCGGACTGAAAAGGAATATTCATGGACAATCAAAGGCTCGGTGCTGTTATATTTATTTAAGCACTTTGAAATGATTGAGCATATAATCTGGCTGGATGGAGATATAAAGTTCCTGTCGGATCCACAGCCAATATTCGACAAACTAAGGGACTGTTCCATTCTGCTTACCGAAGAAAAATATACAGGGTCTTATGAATATCTGAGCAAGATTTACGGATTATATCAGCTTGGCTTCATCGGTTTCAGCCGGGATGAAAATTCCCTTAAATGTCTTGAATGGTACAGAAGCAAGCTCATTGAATGGTGCCATGAAATACCCATTGAAGGAAAGTGGAGCGATCAGATGTATGCCGTTGATTGGCCTGATAGATTCGAAGGAGTTGAAGTATCAGATAATGCCGGAATAAACCTCACCCCCTTCATTGCTTACAGGCTTTGGCAGGAAGGCAAGGGGGCAATTCATGAACAGGATGGACATATTTTCGTGGACAGTACCAAAATTATTTTTTTTCACTTTTATGCATTTAAGTTTTATGATGGGAATGAGTTTGATCTCTGCCTCCACTGGATGAAGTTTTCCGATGCCGCAATCAAACTTCTATACTATGATTATATAAGCGATGCAAAAGAAGCTGTAGAAAAAATCAGAAGTGTTTCTTCCGACTATTATCTGGATTCAAATAAAAAAGGAAAATATATCAGAAACTACTTTAACCTTCAAATAGCTCATATGAAGGATATGTGCTTTTTTTGCACATTGGTTGACAAACGAAAAATAGTAAGATTATTAGCGATGTACGAATCCTTGAACAGATATATGCCCCAATTTGTCTTATGGGTCTGCTGCATGGATGAAAAGAGTTATAGCATTCTATCGGAAATGAATATCCCAAATCTAATTTTACTTGACAGCAAAAATATAGAAGTTGATGACCTTAATAATGTCATGCTGTCATGGGGCAAAGATCGGTATATCAACCTTATAAAATCCGGTTTGTCTTATTTCATACTGAAAAATAATCATTCCGTGGAAAAGCTTTTATATTTAGATCCTGATATATATTTCTTCTCTGATCCTTCTATGCTTTTTGAAGCTTGGCAGGAGGGATGTATCTTTGTTCACCGCTTTCCGGTTACGTCAGAAGTTAAAAAACCCTTTGAAATATTCCATTCGGGTCTTGTAGGATTATTGAGAAAGGAAGGGACCCTATACTTTCTTGAAGATTGTGTAAGAGCCTGTAAAAATAACTCTTATTATGATATGCCCTTGGCAGACTACTATGGTATCAGGCAAGTTGAGGATATGGCTGCAAATGCTGATATATATATGTTGAGGTTACTTTTGCCTGAATTGAAAAAAGATCTGATATGCGTAAATTTCAGAGATCTAAAGAGTTTAAGAATAATAATGCAGTTATTGGAAAGGAATCTGAGTACACTGTCCAAAAATCAGGAATTAAAGCGAATCTGCGAAACTTACATCAAAAGCCTGAGAGAGGCATACTTAAAATTGAAGAGTTTAGGTAAAGATCATTGATGTTCAATACAATGTGCATTGGGGGGAATAGGTCTTTGGACACCAACTTAAGAGATCCCTTTTATGAAGCAAATATATTGGTAACGGGAGGAGCCGGCTTCATAGGATCCCATCTTATAAAAAGACTGGTTGCATACGGTGCAAACGTTTTTACAATCATTAGAGAAAGTTCGAATCTATGGAGGCTAAATAACTGTATTCAAGACATTAAAATTATAAAACTGGATTTAAGAAGCAAATATGCATTAAGGTCCTGCATCGAAGAAATTATGCCTGAATATGTATTTCATATGGCGGCATACGGGGTTGATTACAGAAATAACGACTATATTGAAGCAATAACCACAAATGTAATTGGAATTACCAATTTAGTTGAAGCATTATCCGGTATGGGATGCCGAAAAATCATAAACGCAGGTTCAGGAATGGAATATGGATGTTCTGAGGGCACCATAATAGAACAAACAAGATTAAACCCTAATAATATATATGGCAGCTCCAAGGCGGCTGCTACTTTAATTGCACATCAGATTGCCAAAGATCTGGACTTAAGTATAGTAACCCTCCGGCCTTTTGGAATTTATGGGGAGTTTGAAAATCCCAGCAGATTATTTGCTCAAATAATATTGTCAGCATTAAATAACATCGAAATCAAGCTCACTGGGTGTGAACAACTCAGAGATTATACCTATATAGGCAACATCGTGGATGGGTTGTTAATGTCCGCTGCCAATGATGAATTACAGAATGAAATATTAAATATCGGCAGCGGTACAAGTTACCAACTTAAATATTATATTGAGCTGATATTTGATTGCCTGGGTACAAAAAGCAGTCCTGTATATGGAGCTATTCCATACAGGCAACATGACCTGTGTAAGTCTGAGCCTGATATAAGCAGTATAAAAAAGCTCCTCGGATGGGAGCCTGCAGTAAACCTTGAGAATGGAATCAGAAGAACAGTAGAATGGTTTAAAAATAATGCGCAGCTTTATTAAATTATCCTTGTATCCTTAATCATTGCTTTAATAATCTCTACAGCATCATCAATATAATTGGGAATTGTCTTGGTTTCAATACCCGCGACAGTAACATTGCATCTGCTCATAGGAATAAGTATCTTTTTTGCCGGGCTTTCAGCTATGGCCTTTGCCATAAGCGGTGTCAACTCACCCAGCAGCGAATTTGCGCTGATTATTCCTATGGGGCCTAAAATAATATCCACTTTGCAGGCGTTATGAATAATGGCATTTTCCCCCGTTGCACCTTCATTGGCGCCTGCTTTCAGCATCAATGAAGTTGCCAGGGAGTTAGTTCCTAATGCAACAATTTCAATATTATCTTCAAGCTTCTGCCTGATTCTTTCAACTATGGCTTTTCCAATTCCCCCACCCTGTCCATCGATTACTGCAATTAGCATATTAATCCTCCAATCATTGATACATAAATCTATTTACATCAAAGGTGCAAATATCCTGAGGATTGTTCTGCCCAATCTTTTGTACAATACCTCATCTCTGCAGCACCCTAAAGTAATCCTTTGGCAGACTTCCAAAGTTTTAAGGAAATCTTCCTTAACCTCTGAAACACTATTTGTCTTATACATCCAGACACCACATTCAAAGTGAAGAAACAAACTGCGATAATCCAGGTTTATTGTCCCAACTACAGCATACAAATCATCTACAACAAATGTCTTTGAATGGATAAAACCCGGCGTGTACTCATATATGGAAACTCCGCTTTCTATCAATGCTTCATAATTGCATTGGGATACAGCATGAACATACCACTTATCCGGAATGTGAGGAGTTGCAATGCGGACATCTACGCCTCTTTTTGCTGCCATACATAAAGCTGAATTCATCTCATTGTCAAGTATCAGGTATGGTGTATTGATATAAATGTATCTATCTGCTTCACCTATCAAGTTCAGGTATATTGTTTCACCTATGGATTCATCATCAAGAGGGCTATCGGCAAAAGGTTGTACATAACCATTATATTCGGGATTTTCGGCATACTCGTAAGTCGGTCTGAACTCCTCGTAGTCCTCATCTTCTTTTCGGAGAAAGTCCCACATGGAAAGAAACATAACCGTAAGGTTCCATACCGCGTCCCCTTCAATGGCGATAGAAGCATCCTTCCAATGCCCATACTTTTCATAAGCATTGATGTATTCGTCTCCAAGATTGATGCCTCCCGTAAAGGCTATGCGTCCGTCAATTACGGCAATTTTACGATGGTCACGGTTATTGAGGCGGATGGATAGTACAGGTACAAAAGGGTTAAAGACACAGCATTTGATTCCCATACTTTCCAGTTCCTTATCATATCCATAAGGCAATGTTAATATACAGCCTACATCATCATATATAACACGGACATCTAACCCCTGCATTGCCTTTTCTTTCAGTATCTCCAGTATAGTATCCCACATAATACCTTTGTCAATAATAAAATACTCAAGGAAAATATAACGCCGGGCTTTTTTCAATTCCTCTAACATGCGTTCAAATTTTCTCTCCCCGGGTGTAAGATATTCTGTACTTGTATTTGTATAAACAGGGCAGGAAGAATAATTCACTATATATTTTGACTGGTTGGCAGCGCTTCTGTTTTCTTTCTCAAGATGCTGCATCGCTTTCAAATCCTGAACAAGGACATTTTCCATCTTATTAGTAATTACCTTCATTTTTCGTTTATTCTTTTTGCTTGACTTATTTCCGCCAAACATCAAATAAAAAAGTCCGCCGAAAATGGGAAAAGCCATAATCGGAATGATCCAGGCAAGCTTGTATGCATGGTTGCTCTTTCCGTTAACAATGCACAGAACGACCACTACACTAAGTAATGTACTGAAGGTGTAGAAATATACAAAATAATTGCTAAACTTCCATATCATGAGAAGCAAAGCAAAAATCTGAATCAATATGGAAGCTCCAACCAAAACAACTCTGCTAAATAACATTCTCAACAGTTTTTGCATAATAACCTCCATTGGGACCCCATTGTTATATATACCCTTGTATGTATTATACAATTCTAATTTGAACATAGCAAAGATATATATACATATTACAATGATTGACTAAATTAAATGCATAATCTATATTTAAATGTAGAATCTAAATCACCTTAAGGAGACCAACGATGAATATACTTGTTACATTAAATTCAAATTATCTTAATCCTCTGAAGGTTATGCTTAAATCCCTTTTCCTCAATAATCCAAAGGAAAATTTTAATATTTACATTATGCAATCAAGTTTAACGGATGAAGAACTGCAGCAAATAGAAGATGTGGTTAATAACGAAGTCCATAAACTCTATGTAATCTCAATAAAAGACGAGTATTTCAAAGATGCGCCTGTAGTCATGCATTATAGTAAAGAAATGTATTATAGATTATTAGCATTTAAGTTTATGCCCCCGGAAGTGGATAAGCTCCTTTATCTGGATCCGGATATATTGATAATTAACAACATAAAAGAACTTTATAATACCGATCTGACCGGTTATCTTTTTGCAGCGGCATATCATGACAGGGGATCCGTCAATAAAATTAACAAAATAAGATTAAAGCCTTATGATATTGAAGCTTACTACAACTCCGGAGTACTTCTTTTCAACTTAAATCATCAGCGTAAAATAATAAATGAAAATGATATCTTTGATTTTGTAAGAGAAAATGCTAATTCTCTCATACTCCCCGATCAAGACATACTAAATGCTCTTTATTCCAAAAGCATAAAACAGGTTGATGAAATTCTATATAATTATGATCCTCGATACTATAATTACTATAAAATTTTATCCAATGGCAAGTATGATATGAATTATATTATTTACAACACTGCGATAATTCACTTCTGTGGAAAGCAGAAGCCATGGAAAAAGAATTATTCCGGCAAATTTCACTCCTTATATAAGCATTATGAGAGAATAGCCTTAGCGCAATCTTGAATTCAATAACAACCGGCTTTATTCTTATTTATTCTATATGATTTATTGTCTATAGCTCTCTGAACAGCCAATATACCATCCAGGTGATCATATTCGTGCTGGACTAATTCCGATAGATCTCCTTCCGGCTCAAAAACGCAATCCTTCCATTGCAAATCCTTATAATACACCTTACACTTTTTATATCTTAATAATCTTACTTCCAAACCCGGAAAACTCATGCAGTCATCCCACATTTCGAATTTTTCGTCTTCAGTAAACTCAAGTCTTGGATTTATTAATGCTATTTCTCTGTCATCAAAATTCATGTATATTATCCTGAAAAGCTCGTTTATCTGAGGTGCTGCTATTGCTCTTCCAAAACCGTATTTTTTTCTGAAGCTCATCATTGTATCTTTTAAATCACTGACTATTTGTTTTGCTTTATCTATTTCCTCCTTTGAAATCTCTTCGGAAGTACTGTATAAGTTCTCATTTCCCAATAATAATATTTCCCTTGTAGCCAAAGTCCTCATCTCCTTTCTTTAGAGCATAGCAAAATAATTATCATCCTGCAAGAAATAGTAACACCTACAGCATATATAGAATATTATGTAAATATATTCTGTTGTGGAGTGATTAATTTGACAAAGGTCACTTATAAACAGTGCCAGAGCGGCTCTGTCCCTTATGTGGTAAGAGCAGGTGATACACTTGCAAATATAGCCTTCTTCTACAATACAAGTGTCAATGACATAATATCCGCCAACCCCGGCATTAATCCCTATCAATTACAAGTTGGCATACAGATTTGCGTGCCTTTGAAGGCTCAAATATATCCGGCCTGCCCTACTACAAACTACTATGTGGTAAGATCCGGAGATACTATGGAATCTATATCAAGCTACTTCGGCATTTCCTCTCAGCAGCTTTTGTATTCCAACTACGGAATTGATCTGAATGATCTTTATAAAGATCAGGTGCTTTGTATACCTGTTGCACCCTCACCTGTTAACGTTGAAGTCAATGTACTTGATAGAAGCCTTATAGTTTACAGAAATAATAGTATTTTTCGAACTTACAGAATTGGACTGGAGAACCCATCTGCACCGATACCCAGAGGCTCTTTTAAAGTTATAAACAAGCAATTGGACCCGGGAGAAGAGCTTGGCGCCAGATGGCTTGGATTATCCGAAGCAGGTTTTGGCATACAAGGTACAAACAACCCACAGTTCATTGAGAATGTTTCCGGGGGTCGAAACATAGTACTGTTTAATCAGGATGCAAATGAGCTGTTTAATCTCGTGCCGGTCAATACAACAGTGAGAATAAGAGGATGAATGTTATGGTAAATGAAAACATATACCGTCAATGCCCTACAGGCACTATTCAATATCAGATAAAAGCAGGAGATACCATTGCCGCAATTGCTCCCGGGTTCAACACTACAGTAGCGGCTATACTCACAGCTAACCCAGGAATAGTACCTGAGAGATTGCGAGTGGGGCAAATTATCTGTATCCCGATAACTCAACCCCCGGGAGCTCCTTCGTGCCCAATAGGTACATCCCCTTATAAAATAGTGAGTGGAGACACATTGGCAAGTATTGCGGGAAGATTTGATACTACTGTAGAAGCACTACTAACGGCAAATCCCGGTATTATTCCCGAAAGATTGTATATAGGGCAGGTTATATGCGTAGCACAAGAGAAGACAAAACAGGTATGTCCCAATCTTAACTCTTATGTAATTCGCCGCGGAGATACATTAGCAGTTATAGCCAATGCATTTAATATATCACTCCGAGATTTGATGAATGCAAATCCCGGTATAATACCTGAAGCCTTGTATCCCGACCAGATAATATGCATACCTGAAGCGCCGACCCCCTTAGCTATTACCATAAGCATCAGAGCAAAGCTCCTTACTTTATACCGTACCGGAATAATGTTCAAAGCATACCCTATAGCAACGGGCAAGCTGACAACACCTACACCTACCGGTATCTTTACAATAGTAAACAAGCAAGTCAATCCGGGGGGACCTTTTGGTACCAGGTGGATGGGCCTCTCCAAGCCTCATTATGGAATTCACGGTACCAATAATCCCCCTTCCATAGGCACATCCGCCTCAAATGGATGTGTCCGTATGTTTAACAGGGATGTAGAGGATCTCTTCAGCTATGTGGGAGTAGGTACGGCAGTAAGAATTTTTTAATCTATAATTTTACAAATCTGCATACATTATCTTAGTATTAATCCTTTTATTCAGGATATATTAATAACGCAGGAACATAACGGTTGAGCCAAGACTTCTATATGCTCATTAATTCGGGCGTGTCTGAGTCGGCCAAAGATTGTATATGGGTCGAAAGGCTTGTATACAGTCGGAGGGAAGATTCTTTATGGTAAGAAAAGGTTCTCTTTAGGATCCCAACTTATCATACTGGGTCGAGCTAAGATCATGCAGGGTTTCGTAATGGTTATATATAGCCTGGAGGTTATATTTGGTTGTGTAGATACTCTTCATGGTCGAACGAACCATCATTGCAGGTGGTGAAGTGCCTGTTCATGGTCGGAAGATCATGTTCGGGTAATAAATTATCTGCCTTGGTGCTAGGTAGATCGTTATGTTCCTCTTATTTTGTTTCCACATAATCGCCAAGTATTACATTGGCAATAAGCCATTTGTCATCAAATCTTTTTATTGTAAGAGTAATCGTGCGTTTTGATGCAACCCCGCCGTCTGTCTTCTCTGTACTTGTCACTTCAATAATTTCACCTTTAACCTTGTACTCATTTTCTGAAGATTTCTCAACAGTCAGGATTTCTATACGATCCGGCCAGGGACTTGAAGTCAATCTTCCGGGGGCATACAAAGGATCGCTTATCCACTTTTCAATAAGTTCCTGGGATACTAAATTTCCATAACTCTCCTTCATGCTCTCTTCAAGTATATCTTTAGGGGCAAGAAGCGATACCGATTGGAGCCTTTTTCCAAAGCTCTCGACCGTATCTGTTACCGCTTTCTTATCGGCTTCATCAGTTTGCTGCGTCTCTTCTTCATTCTGCTGAGGCTGATTCCCTACGACTGTACAACTGATCATCAAAGCGCTCAGCAATAGTATTAAAGCAAATAACAACAATTTTTTCATGTGCTACCTCCTAAATAGTCTTTTGCTTAATAGACGCAATCAGCAGCCTTTTCGTTCCACCAATCAAGCACTTTTTTTAGTCTTAATAGATAAAACATCTCCCAATGGGAATTGATGGGAAGGCGTAACAAAGACCAAAGCCGGGGATCTGTCCGCTTCCCTTGTTGAAGAAAGCTTTGCATCCGCTATAGTCAATATAAGGGGAGCATTAATGGCAGAAATCGTATCCAGGGAAAAATATACCTCCGGTAATGCACTGGTGCTTTCCTTTCTTAATGCCGCCAAACTTCTGGGTCCTCTTCTGGGAGGATTCATAACTGTCATAGGTATAGGAATTACATCTATTCTTCATCGTCCAGACTGTCAAGAAGCTCCTTGATATGCAGCTGTCTTTCCTGTGCAAGTCCTTTTATATAGCTTTCCAGGCATTCCCTCAGATTCAGTTCAGCTTCGGACAAATCCACAGCCCGGACAGCCTCGGCTGACGGATGACGCTTAAGCAGAACAGCAAGATCAACATCATCAAGAATGCGAAAAGCGGCCAGCATTTCTTCCCTGGTAAGATTAGCATCAAAAAGCAAATCTTCAAAATCGCCAAAGGAGCTGACCTTTTCTTTAATAAGAGCAAGCTTATCCGATGAGTATCTGCACCCTATGATTTCATAGATCAGCTCCCTATAAGCTTCATCCTCCATCTTATTGCCAGA
>JAQVFD010000006.1 GCA_028697435.1 Clostridiaceae bacterium | reverse complement strand
ACTATCACTTTTCCAATGTCTCCGCTGCTGTCCAATACATAGGCGATCTTTGATTTCAACCAGCTGTAGTCCATGTTTTTTGCACCGAACATTCCGTCTTCTTCGCAAATTGTGAAAGCTACCTCAATATCACCGTGAGGTATGCTATTCTCTTTTATGTATCTTATTGCTTCCAATATCGCAGCAATTCCCCCCTTGTCATCGCCTCCCAATATGCTTGTCCCATCGCTGTATATAATTCCCTCACGGATTATAGGGTTTATGTTTTCTCCCGGGACTACCGTATCCATATGTGCGCAAAATAGTATAGGCTGAGTGTCAAGTGTTCCTTTCAGCCTACCCAGAACATTTCCGGTATCTCCTCCTGTTAGTTCCCCGGCGCTGTCAATATACACCTCGAAACCCAAACCCCCAAGTTTTTCTGCCAATAGCGAAGCAAATCTGCCTTCTTTTCGCGACAGACTGCTTACCTTGACCATTTCAACGAATTCTTTGACCATTCTATCAGTATTCATTTAACCCCTCCTGCAAAATATACTTGCAGATTTATGATATAATATATTTTAGAATTACTCAATCTTTTTATAAAGGAGTTATGTATATATGGCTATTTTAGACTGCAGAGAGGCTGCAAGAAGTATTAAGGAAGAACTGACAAAAAAGGTACTGCTTCTTGCCGATAAAGGAACAAGGCCCAAGCTGGGGATAATAAGAGTCGGAGCAAGACCTGAGGATACTTCTTATGAGAAGGGTATAATGAAGAATTGTGAGTCCATAGGAATAAGCTGCGAAGTGATGGCACTTGCTGAGGACATAAGTAATGAGGACTTTATGAACACTCTTGAAACTGCAAATAGAGATAAAAGCATAAATGGAATATTAGTGTTCAGACCGCTGCCCCTACATATAGATGAGGATAAGGCAAGGCACTTAATAGACCCTGATAAGGACATAGATTGCATGAATCCATGCAATCTTGCAAAGGTATTTGAAGGGGACAGCTCGGGTTTTGAGCCATGCACTCCCGCAGCAGTTATGGAAATTATCAAGTTCTTTGGTATTAACCTTCAAGGAGAAAACGTGACTGTTATAGGCAGAAGCATGGTGGTGGGAAAGCCTTTGAGCATGATGCTGCTTAAAGGGAACGCCACTGTGACTATATGCCATTCCAGGACAAAGGATATCAAGAGTATTGTATCCCGTGGAGATATCGTAGTGGCTGCTTTGGGAAAAGCCAGAGCTATAGGAGCGGACTATATAAAGCCGGGTGCCATCGTAATAGATGTAGGGGTCAATGGGGCACCGGAAGGCGGAATATGCGGAGATGTTGATTTTGACAGTGTGAAGGACATCGCATCAAAAATAACACCTGTACCCGGCGGAGTAGGTTCCGTGACGACTTTAGTACTGCTGAAACATGTTGTAGAAGCTGTACAGCAGGGCAGTGCCTTATGAAAAAAGTCATGGAAGTATTAAGGCCGGTAAGGTGGGAAAGCAGTGAACTGATTATATTGGATCAGACAAGGCTCCCAGATGCAACTGAATTTATAAAGTTGGATAAGGTAGAGGATGTGTGGGATGCAATATTTCATCTTAAGGTAAGGGGTGCCCCTGCCATAGGTATAGCTGCAGCTTACGGGTTATGTGTTGCTATGAGGAATACTGACGCGAAAAGCTCTGAAGAATTTTTAACTGAGATGAGAAAGAATTCCGAATATTTGTCCGGTTCAAGACCAACGGCAGTTAATCTCTTCTGGGCCTTAAAGAGAATGGAGAAAGCTGCATTTGCCAGCAAGGATAAGACTGTGGAAGAGCTTAAAGAAATCCTTATCAGGGAAGCAAATACCATAAGAGACGAAGATGAAAGTATGTGCAAGGCAATAGGAGAAAATGCGCTAACCCTTTTTCATGACGGAATAACAGTACTCACTCATTGCAATGCCGGCGGACTGGCTACATCTATTTACGGAACTGCTTTAGCTCCGATATATTTAGCAAAAGAAAAGGGTTGGAACATAAAGGTATTTGCAGATGAAACAAGACCTTTGCTTCAAGGTGCAAGACTTACCGCCTGGGAGCTTATGCAGGCTGATGTGGATGTAACGCTTATCTGTGACAATATGGCCGCTTCAGTAATGGCAAAGGGCTTGATAGATGCGGTGATTGTAGGATGCGACAGGGTTGCGGCCAATGGAGATACGGCAAATAAAATTGGTACTTATGGTCTTGCCGTACTTGCGAAGGCGCATAATATACCTTTTTATATAGCTGGGCCCACATCGACTATAGACATTGAAACTCCAAGCGGGAAAGAGATTCCCATTGAGGAGAGGAATCCGGAGGAAATTACATGTGGTCTGGGAAGAAGGACAGCCCCTCTTGGGGTAAAGACTTTTAATCCTGCCTTTGATGTGACTCCCAATGAGCTAATTACCGCAATTATAACAGAAAAAGGAATCATAAGGCAGCCTTATGATGTAGGAATCAAGAAGCTTTTCGAATAAAAGTAGGTTTGCCATATATGGCAAACCTACTTTTCATTTTCCAATTTATTGTATTCGATTGCTATCTGTGCAGCCAGTAAAGCGTTGTCCTTTATTAATGACATATTGGCTAAAACTATTTCTCCGTTACTGAATTCCATAATCTTTTTAATAAGAAATGGAGTAATCTCTTTACCGGTAATACCATTTCTATCTGCCTCATAAAGTGCCAATTCAATTGCTTTATCTGTATTATCCCTTTGAGCTTTATAATGTTGAGAAATCGGGTTTGCCACTACAATTCCTCCATCCAGTTTCAGATCCCATTTTGTTTTCATTAATTTTGCGCACTCTGAAGGATTGTCAACTCTCATGGGAACCTTGTGACCGCTGCTCTTGGTATAGAATGCAGGAAAATCATCAGTGCAGTAGCCGATAACCGGTACTCCGAAGGTCTCGAGCCTTTCAAGGGTGAGTCCTATATCAAGTATTGCCTTGCCACCCGAACATATTACGGCAACATTTGTAGTTGAAAGTTCTGTAAGGTCTGCTGATATATCAAAGCTCTTATCTGCGTTTCTGTGTACGCCTCCTATTCCTCCTGTAGCAAAGACACGAATACCTGCATATTGTGACAGAATCATAGTGGCAGCACTTGTCGTCTCTCCTGATAAACCCATGCTTACCACATAAGGAATATTTCTTCTGCCGGTCTTTATAACGTTCTTTGATTTTGCCAGAATCTCCATTTCATCATCGGTAAGACCTATTTTTATTCTCCCGTCCAATATTCCCATGGTTGCCGGTACAGCTCCATTATCACGGACAATTTTTTCCAGGTTCAGAGCGTTTTCAATGTTATCGGGATAATGCATTCCCTGAGAAACCAAGGTTGATTTTAGGGCAACAATAGGCTTATAGTACCGGAGACCGTCAAGGACCTCCTTATTTATATCAAGGTAGTCAAAAAAGTTATTCAATAAATGACCTCCTTACATAGTGCCTTGCAGATATTAGATTCTACAAGATACCAGGTTGTTATGTAACAAATATAACATAAATTGTATTTACTTTCAAAGAAGTTGCTGTAAAATTAAATGTTTTTTTAAAGTAGATTGAAAATAAAGCATTTTTTGAAGCAAAACTCATAAAATGTAAAAAAGATTTGACATATGGTTAAATAGTTGATATTATCTTCTTTAAATACTTAAATCTTTTCCACGGCATATATAGCTGGTGATTAGTGAAAAGAAAGGGAATTGTGAAGATGCAAGCAATTAATAATTACAAAATGCAATTAAATACCACAATTTCATACATTATATCCGGGATTATACTATTGACAGTCCTAGGGCTACTACTTAGCAGCCTAGTGCTATCGATTTCAGGCATAGTCCTATTTGTCGTAGGAATAATTATCAGCCTAATAATTAGCCTGATTATAAGCCTGATTATTAGCTTGATACAGATATTCAACAATTTAATATTAAAGACGATGACAGGAAAAAGTAAACAGATTTTAATTCTTTCAGAGAGTGGAGGCTGGTGTGAATCCATAGGATGAATTTGTTGAAAATCTTCATCCTAGAGTTGCAGGCTGAAATCTTAGTAAGCTACGCCGGCTAAGCCGTTAAATAAAAAGAGAAAAAAATTGGATGGTACCGCGAAAGACTTTTCGCTCCAGTAATGGGGTGAAAAGTCTTTTTGATTGTATAGGTAAAAAATTTTAGGAGGAATGAACAATGTCAAATGTAAAAATGTACTACGAAAGTGATGCAAATCTGGAGGTGTTGAAGGGTAAGAAGGTTGCTGTTATAGGTTTTGGCAGCCAGGGACATGCACATGCACTCAACCTTAAGGAAAGTGGGGTTGACGTATGCGTCGGTCTTTACAAAGGGAGCAAATCATGGGAAAGAGCGGAGTCTCAAGGTCTTAAAGTATATGAAGTATATGAGGCAGTTAAAATGTCTGATTTTATCATAATGTTGGTTCCCGATGAGAAGCAGGCAAAGCTCTATAAAGAATCTGTAGGACCCAATCTGACCGAGGGTAAGTCATTAATGTTTGCCCATGGATTCAACATACATTATGGGCAGATAGTTCCACCGGAAAATATTGATGTATTTATGGTAGCACCTAAGGGTCCGGGTCATACAGTAAGAAGTCAGTACCAGGAGGGAAAAGGAGTTCCATGTCTGATAGCTGTTTATCAGGATTATTCCGGAAATGCAAAGGTAAATGCCCTTGCATATGCAAAGGGCATCGGAGGTACAAGGGCAGGAGTGCTGGAAACGACCTTCAAGGATGAAACTGAGACAGACCTCTTTGGTGAACAGGCTGTGCTTTGCGGTGGTGTTACCGAGCTTATGAAAGCCGGCTTCGAGACTCTTGTGGAAGCGGGGTATGCCCCTGAAAATGCTTATTTCGAGTGTCTGCATGAGATGAAACTTATTGTTGACATGATCAATCAGGGAGGCCTTAGCTATATGAGATATTCGATAAGCGATACTGCAGAATATGGTGATTATGTTACAGGAAAAAGAATAATCACTGATGATACAAGAAAAGAGATGAGAAAGATATTGTCTGAAGTACAAGACGGCACTTTTGCAAAGAACTGGTTACTGGAAAACCAGGTAAACAGACCTTCCTTCAATGCAATGAGAAGAAAAGAGCAGAGTCATCAATTGGAACAAGTAGGAAAAGAGCTCAGAAAGATGATGTCTTGGATCGTCAAGAAATAAAATGATATGGGAGGAATTCTTATGTCGAAGAGGATATATATTTTTGATACAACATTAAGGGATGGGGAACAGTCCCCCGGTATAAGCCTTAACAGCAGTGAAAAGCTTAATATAGCAAGACAGTTAAGCGAGCTGGGAGTGGATGTCATAGAAGCTGGATTCCCAGCTGCTTCAAAAGGTGACTTTGAAGGGGTCCGGTCTATAGCTAAGGATGTAAGGGGTTCAACAATTGCTGCCTTGGCAAGAGCAAATAAGCAGGATATAGACAGAGCCTGGGAAGCCATTTCAGATGCAGAGAATCCAAGAATACACACCTTCATTGCAACCTCTGATATACACATGAAATATAAGCTGAAAATGAAGCGGTCGGAGGTAGTGGAAAAAGCTGTAGAAATGGTTTCATACGCAAGCAGGTTTTGCCCCGAAGTAGAGTTTTCTCCTGAAGATGCAGCAAGAACCGAACCGGAATTTCTGTACAGAGTGATTGAAGCTGTGATAAATGCAGGGGCAAAGGTAGTAAATATACCGGATACCGTAGGATACATGGCTCCGGGTGAATTTGGAGGACTCATCCGCAATATAAGAAATAATGTAAGTAATATTGATAAGGCACTTATAAGCGTTCATTGTCATAATGATTTAGGGATGGCTGTAGCAAATTCACTGGCAGCAATAGAAAACGGCGCACTTCAAGTGGAATGCACGGTAAATGGAATCGGCGAACGGGCGGGAAATGCCGCACTGGAGGAAATTGTAATGGCGCTTAAGACCAGAAATGACTATTACCAGACCTCTACGGGTATAATCACTGAAAAAATATACAGAACAAGTTCAATGATAAGTATTGCGACAGGTATGCATATTCAGGCAAACAAGGCTATTGTCGGGGCAAATGCATTTGCTCATGAATCAGGTATACATCAGCATGGAATGATGTCAAACAGTAAGACCTATGAAATAATGACACCCATATCCATAGGCTTGAAACAGAGTCAGATGGTGCTTGGAAAACACTCAGGAAGACACGCCTTCGAAGAAAAGCTTAAGGATATGGGGTATAGTAATTTGAATCAGGAGGAAGTAAATAGGGCATTTGAATCCTTTAAGGATTTGGCAGACAAAAAGAAGTTTGTTATGGACAGAGATATTGAGGCACTTATTACTCAAGAGTCAAGAAATACTTTTGAAAAATATAGACTGGAGTACTATCAAATATCAAGCGGCAGTGAAATAACATCAACTTCAACAGTCAGAATTAAATGTAATGATGATGTGTATGAAGAAGCCGCTTGCGGAGACGGACCTGTTGATGCCACCTTCAACGCTATTGAGAGGGCAATAGGGGTAAGGGTGAAACTTGATGAATACCTGATAAAAGCTGCTACAGGAGGTAAGGATGCTCTTGGAGAAGTTACTGTAAAGATTTCTAAGGATAATATGAGATCCGCAGGCTATGGAGTCAGTACGGACGTAGTTGAAGCCAGTGCAAAAGCATATATAAATGCAATAAACAACATGGAGCCAAGGATTGAAGAGCCAATCAGGGTAGAGCCACAGGTTTTGGGTCCTATGAAGAACCATAATTTTTTCGGGGCAGGAGATGTTGATAATTGGAGGTTTGAGATATAAATGGGTATGACAATGACTCAAAAGGTACTGGCAGCACATGCCGGGTTGGATAAAGTACATTCCGGTCAAATGATAATGGCTAAGCTGGATTTAGTACTTGGGAATGACATAACTGCTCCTATAGCGATAGAGGAGTTTGAAAAGGCAGGAATGGTTACAGTATTTGATAAATCCAAAATTGCATTGGTACCGGATCATTTTGCTCCTAACAAGGATATAAAATCAGCCGAGAATTGTAAATTATTAAGAGAGTTTTCCCGGGAGATGGATATTGAAAATTACTTTGAAATAGGACAGATGGGAATAGAGCATGCTTTAATTCCTGAGAAAGGATTGGCTGTTCCGGGAGACGTCATAATTGGTGCAGATTCCCATACTTGTACCTACGGAGCACTTGGAGCATTTTCCACAGGTGTCGGAAGTACTGATATGGCTGTAGCTATGGCAACAGGAGAGGCATGGTTCAAGGTGCCGGAAGCTGTTAAAATAGTGCTCCGCGGTAAAATGGGAAAGTGGGTCAGCGGAAAGGATGTGATACTCCATATCATAGGGATGATAGGAGTTGACGGAGCATTATATCAGTCAATGGAATACTGCGGCGAAGGAGTAGCAAATTTATCCATGGATGACCGCTTTACCATAGCAAATATGGCTATAGAAGCAGGGGCAAAAAACGGTATTTTTGAAGCTGATGATAGGACACTGAAATATGTTTCAGAGCATTCAAAAAGAGTCCCTGTGGTTTTCAAAGCTGACAAAGATGCGAAATACAGTAGGGTAATAGAAATAGATCTTGCAGCAGTTAAGCCAACAGTGGCATTTCCGCATCTTCCTGAAAATACGAGAAGTATAGATGAAATAGGAGATATAAGAATTGATCAGGTGGTAATCGGTTCATGTACCAACGGCAGGCTTGAGGATCTAAGAATGGCTGCAAAGGTATTAAAGGGCAATAAGGTAGATCAGGATGTCAGGGCTATTATTTTTCCTGCTACCCAGAGGATATATCTTCAGGCTATGAGGGAAGGGCTCCTGGAAATATTTATTGAAGCGGGAGCGGCAGTAAGCACTCCAACCTGCGGACCGTGTCTTGGGGGGCATATGGGTATACTGGCGAAGGGAGAAAAAGCAGTATCAACTACAAATAGGAATTTTGTAGGCAGGATGGGTCATACGGAAAGTGAGATATATCTCGCAAGTCCTGCAGTAGCAGCTGCTTCTGCCATTACCGGTAAAATCTCATCCCCGGAGGAGGTAATAAAATGATAAACGGAAGAGTTTTCAAATACGGCGATAATGTAGATACAGATGTTATTATTCCGGCAAGATACCTTAACATTACCGACAGGGCGGAGCTTACTTCTCACTGTATGGAAGACATTGATTCAGAGTTTATTATGAAAGTGAAGTCCGGAGACCTGATAGCAGCGGGAAAGAATTTTGGCTGTGGTTCCTCAAGGGAGCATGCACCTATGGTTATAAAGCTGTCCGGTATAAAATGTATTATTGCTGAAACCTTTGCGCGTATTTTCTATAGAAACGCAATAAACATAGGGCTTCCGATATTGGAATGTCCGGAAGCCGCAAAGGATATAGAAGATGGTGACAGGATTGAAGTAGATTTGAATAGCGGACTTATAACAAATATTACAAAGGGGCACATCTATCGGGCGGAATCCTTTCCTGAGTTTATGCAGAATATTATTAAAGCAGAAGGATTGATTAACTATATAAAAGTAAAGGCGGGAAGCCTATGAAAATAGCTTTGATAAAAGGGGATGGAATCGGTCCCGAAGTGATTAACCAAGCATTAAAGGCCCTTGGGGCAGTATCGGAAAGATTCAAATGCAGCTTTGAATATCAAGAGGCATTAATGGGAGGATGTGCAATTGATGAAACCGGGGTACCGCTGCCGATTGAGACAGTTAATATTTGTAAACAAAGTGATGCAGTGCTTTTGGGCGCTGTGGGAGGACCAAAATGGGATAGTCTACCGGGAAATCTAAGACCTGAAGCGGGACTTCTCGGTATCAGAAAAGCCATGGATGTGTATGCAAATTTAAGACCTGCAATACTTTTTCCTCAGTTAAAATCTGCTTCTTCTCTGAAGGAGGAGATACTGGTAAATGGGCTTGATATTATGGTTGTTCGTGAGCTTACAGGAGGCGCATATTTCGGAGAGAAGAAAAAAGTAATAACAGAGGATGGTATTAAGGCATGGGATATGATGTCATATACCTTCTATGAAGTCGAAAGAATTACAAGAACAGCTTATGATATAGCCAGGAAAAGAAAGAAAAAAGTTACTGTTGTTGACAAGGCAAATGTTCTTGAAAGTTCAAGACTCTGGCGGGAGGTAACCGGTGAGATTTCAAAGGAATACAGTGATTTGGAAGTGTCATATATGTACGTAGACAATGCGGCAATGCAGCTTGTCAGAAACCCGGGGCAGTTTGACGTTATTCTTACAGAGAATCTTTTTGGAGATATATTGAGCGATGAAGCTTCTATGCTTACCGGTTCAATGGGAATGCTGCCATCTGCAAGTATTGGAATTCGTAAAACAGGTATATTCGAACCAATACATGGCTCAGCACCGGATATTGCAGGTAAGGATATGGCTAATCCCCTGGCTGCCATACTAAGCTGCGGAATGATGTTAGAGTATGGGTTAAATATGAAGAATGAAGCTGATGCAGTATATAAAGCTGTTAATACTGTGCTGGACAAAGACTATAGAACAGTTGATATTATGCAGCCGGGTATGAAATCTGTCGGAACAGAGATGATGGGAAATTTAGTTGCGGAAATAATATTGTCTGATACGGAGGTGTAGGAATGAAGTTGAAATGTGCGGAGGCACTTTTGGAATGCCTGCGGGAACAGGGAGTTGATACTATATTCGGATACCCGGGGGGCACGGTGATAAATATTTATGATGCCCTTTACGAAAGGAAGGATATAACTCATATATTGACCGCTCATGAACAGGGGGCAACTCATGCTGCAGACGGATACGCAAGGGCCACAGGGAAGGTGGGAGTTGTATTGGCAACTTCAGGTCCGGGAGCTGCCAATACTGTAACGGGAATAGCAACTGCATCCAGGGATTCGGTGCCTATAGTTGTAATCACAGGGCAGGTAGCAAGATCACTTCTGGGAAAGGATTCCTTTCAGGAGCTTGCTATCACAAGCATCACCAAAGATATAACAAAAAAGAACTATTTGGTGTTAGATCCCGAAGAACTTCCGAAGGTTGTCAGAGAAGCATTTGAAATTGCAAGATCCGGGCGTCCGGGACCGGTGCTTATTGATATTCCCAAGGATGTACAACAGACTGAAATTGAATATAAGCCAATGAAGATAGATATTGACAATAATGCCTCGAATCTGCCGGAAATGAACTGTGAAACAGACTTATATTTTGATAAGGCGGTTGAGTTGATAAACAACAGCAAAAGACCTCTAATATATGTGGGAGGCGGTGTTAAGATATCTTGCTCCTGCAAAGAACTGAAAAATTTTGCGGAGAAGGTGAAAGCTCCCGTAGCATGTTCATTAATGGGTACCGGGGCATTCCCGGGAACTCACCCTTACTTTACTGGCTTGGCAGGCATGCATGGGTCCCGTTGTTCAAACATTGCAATAAGCAACTGTGACCTTCTCATAGCTGTGGGAGCGAGGTTCAGTGACAGGACTATCTGCAAGGCTGAAGGTTTTGCTCCTTACGCCAATATAATACACATAGATATTGACCCTAAGGAATTTGGAAAAAATATTGAGACGAAAATTCCTCTTCGCGGGGATGTTAAGAAAATCCTTAAGTTTCTGCTGGAGAGGGTTGATGAAAAAAAAGAGGGTACATGGAATAAACAGATACAAAGCTGGAAAGAAACCTATGCTGTTTCATATAAGAGCAATGGTCCACTGAATCCGCAATATTTATTGAGCCAGCTTTATGAACTCACCAAAAGCAAAAGCATAATAACTACCGAGGTAGGGCAGAATCAAATGTGGACGGCGCAGTATTATCCTTTTTCGGACCCCAGAGCATTTATATCATCGGGAGGACTTGGAACAATGGGATATGGACTTGGCGCAGCAATAGGTGCATCAGTGGGAAAACCCGGCTATAGGGTAATAAATATTGCAGGGGACGGGAGTTTTCGTATGAACCTTACAGAGCTTTCAACAATTTCAAAATATAAGCTTCCGATAATCCAGGTAATTTTAAATAACAGCTCCCTTGGAATGGTGCGTCAATGGCAGAAGATTTTTCATGATAAAAGGTATTCCCATACAAGCCTGGGAGATGAAGTGTGTTTTACAAAGCTTGCTGATGCATTTGGAATAAGGTCCATGAAGATTACTGAAGACGCAGAAGTCGAAAAGTCTTTTAAAGAAGCTTTAGAGTTAAATGAGCCGGTTGTAATTGAGTGCATAATGCACCCTAATGACATGGTGCTTCCGATGGTTCCGGCAGGAGAGCCGATAAATGAGTGTATAGATGATTTTTGATTGACACTCTATTGCTATTAATGTAAAATAAATAAGTCTCATGGAAAAGATGCAAAATGCGGGACGTGACATATCATTAGAGCAAAACTTTATCATGAATGAGGAGTAATAGAATGTCAGTTGTACAACAGGAAATAGAAAAAGAAATAAGAAGACGAAGGACCTTTGCTATAATATCCCACCCTGATGCAGGAAAGACTACCCTGACTGAAAAGCTTTTGCTTTACGGAGGTGCCATTCGTCTTGCAGGTTCGGTAAAAGCCAGAAAGGCACAAAGGCATGCTATATCTGATTGGATGGAAATTGAGAAACAGAGGGGCATTTCTGTTACTTCAAGTGTAATGCAATTTGATTATAACGGTTATTGTATAAATATACTTGATACACCGGGACACCAGGACTTCAGCGAGGATACATACAGAACACTTATGGCAGCAGACAGTGCGGTTATGATAATTGACTCTGCAAAAGGGGTTGAAGAGCAGACAAAGAAGCTGTTTCATGTATGCAAGATGAGAGGAATACCGATTTTTACCTTCATTAATAAAATGGACAGAGCAGGAAAAGATCCTTATGAACTGGTGGAAGAGATTGAAAAGGTACTGGGGATTCAATCATATCCGATGAACTGGCCCATAAGAGTCGGAGGAAGCTTCTTGGGTATTTATGACAGAAAGTTGTCTCAGATAGAGATGTTTAACGGGGGGGATCATGGACAAAGCATAGTGGAATCTTCTAAAGGAAATGTTGATGATCCGGTTTTTTCAGACCTTCTTGGGCAGGATGTCCATAATAAACTTTCAGAAGATATAATGCTTCTGGATATGGCCGGAGATGAATTTAGCAGGAGAAAAGTTTTAAGAGGTGAACTGACTCCGGTGTTTTTCGGCAGTGCTATGACCAACTTCGGGGTTCAGATATTTCTGGAGAACTTCCTTGATTTAACAACACCTCCTGTCCCCAGAATCGCAGATATCGGAGAGATAGATCCGGAGAGCGATAATTTTTCCGGATTTATATTCAAAATTCAAGCCAACATGAATCCTACCCACAGGGATAGGATAGCGTTTCTTCGGATTTGCTCCGGTAAGTTCATTAAAGGCATGGAAGTTAACCATGTACAGGGTGGCAAGATGATAAGACTGTCACAGCCGCAGCAGTTTTTGGCTCAGGACAGGGAAATTGTTGAAGAAGCTTATGCAGGAGATATTATTGGGGTATTTGATCCCGGATTATTCAAGATAGGGGATACCTTGTGCCAGGGAAGCGCTTTCAAGTTTGAAGGGATACCCATATTTGCACCGGAATACTTTGCCAGAGTATATACAAAGAACTCTTTGAAGCGTAAGCAGTTTATGAAGGGCATAGAGCAGATTTCGGAGGAAGGTGCCATTCAGATATTTCACCAGAAGGACGCAATAACTCAAGAATTCATTATTGGTGTTGTAGGTGTATTGCAGCTGGAGGTGCTTGAATACAGACTAAAAAATGAATATGGAGTAGATATTAATATTGATCATTTGCCATATAAATATATCAGATGGGTAAAGACTCCGGAATTTAACCCGAGAACATTTAGAATTACAACTGATACAATGATTGTGCAGGATCAATTCCTAAATCCTGTTCTGCTTTTCCAGAATGAATGGTCTATAAGGACGGTAACAGAGAGAAATGAAGGTATAGAATTGGCTGAAATATTAGATAAAAATGTGAATGATTGAACTTATACTATAGATTAAGCCTTAAGCGAAACATACTATTTAATAAGGATGTTTCGCTTTATAATTTGTTAAAAATATATTAAAATGGATGTATAGTGAAAAAGATTTATCAGAAAGGAAGAATTAATGTTTCCGATAACGCATATTTGGTTTTGCAGAAAAGTATTGGGTTACAGCAACAATATGACTGTTTTAGGGTCTGTTTTTCCTGATACTGTGATAAAATGCAGTCTTAATCGTGATCAGACTCATAATGTGGGGTGGGGACTGTATAAATACATAAATAACAATAGAAATGAGTACCTCGAATTTGCAAGGGCTATGGCTACGCATACCGTGAATCCCAGAGGGCTTGATTTTTATGGAGATGAGGAATATGGGGAGGGATATAAGGGTTACTGCTTCCAAAAGGCGGCTGTGATAGAAAAGGAGGTAATAGAAGACTGCAATATTCCTGTTGAATTTGGTCTGTGGAAAGCTCATAATTTTATAGAAATGGGTATTGAAATGAACATTGCGGAATGCGAAAGAGAACTGATGACTGTATTTCATAAAGGTTTGACGGATTACAGTCTAATAAAAGAAATATCATTGTGTCTTGATAAATACTATGGGTTAAAAGCTAATTCCATAGCAGATTGCTTCGGTAGATTTACTGAGTTCATGGAATTGCAAGATCTGAACAGCTATTCTCTTGCAAACCGGTATAATATCCAAATGCAATATAAACATGGTATTAGTATTGATATATCCAAATGCAGCAATATTATAGAAAAAGCCAGGATCATAGCACAGGAGGACTTTGAAAACTTTATGGAGTTTTGTGCGGGAAAGGTGAAAGCCATGCTTAAGGAGGAACCTTAATAAATGGATTTTGAAATCACAATAGTCAAAGTCATATTCTTATGCTTTGCAGGCTTTATAGCAGCTACGGTGGATGCTATTGCCGGAGGAGGAGGACTTATTAACCTTCCTGCAATATTGGCAGCAGGGGTACCGACTCATTTTGCCCTTGGCACAAATAAGTTTTCGGGTTCTTTTGGAGCTGCCACAAGCGCATATACATTCATGCGCTCGGGGAAGGTACACATACCTTTAATGAAATACACTGCTCCATGCACTTTGATAGGTTCTGCAATTGGAGTATATACAGCTTTGAAGATCGATCAGGGGTTCCTGAGGATAATAATATTGGTGCTTACTTTTGCAACTGCAATATATACAGTTCTAAAAAAAGATTTTGGAAGCGAAAATAAGTTTAAAGGGCTTACAAATCAGAACATTATTCAAGGATGTATATTCGCTTTTTCTCTGGGCTTTTATGACGGTTTTTTCGGACCCGGAACGGGTTCTTTTCTGATATTCCTGTTTATAAAAGTTTACGGCTTCGATTTTACTATGGCAGCCGGTAATAGCAAGGTATTGAATTTTGTAAGTAATATCACTTCACTGGTGATGTTTGCAATCAATGGGAAGATATTTTATATGCTTGGAATACCTATAGGCATTGCTATGATAATCGGTGCAAGAGTAGGGAGCAATATAGCCATAAAAAAAGGAGCAAAGGTAATAAAGCCGATATTTGTGACTATAGCATTGGTGCTGACATTGAAGCTTTTATTTGAAACGATATAAATAACTCTATTTGAGGCAGGTGATTTGCATGAATGAGGAAGTATCTGGCAGTTATATTCAGGAATATCGTTATAAATATGTAGTTGAAAATATCAATGATATTGTATGGGAAATGGATGCCAATCTGATTTTTACCTATGTAAGTCCTTCAGCAAAGAGAATATACGGATATGGGGCTGATGAAATGATAGGTAAGCCCATGTTAAGTTTTCTTACAGAAGAGTCTAAAGAGTACGTATCAGGGCAATGGAAGGCTAAAATAAACAGCAGAAAAGACGGAGATACAAGTGATATTGTTCTGTATGATCTTCAATTCTTATGCAAGGATAAAACCATTAAGTGGGTAGAGGCCTCAGTAAAGCCTCTCTTCAGCGAAAAAAGCTTCATCGGTTATATTGGAACTACACGGGATATCAGTGAAAAGAAAATCCATGAAATCGAACTAAAAAAATACTATGATAAGCTTGAAGCTGCAAATATAGAACTTGAGAAGCTTGCAACCTTTGATGCTTTGACCGGTGCATACAACAGGCGAAGATTTGAAGAATACATTAATTCTGCTGTAAATAAGGAAGAAACCCATGGCATTCCTTTTTCGATTATTATGTTTGATATAGATCGTTTTAAATTAAAAAACGACACGTGCGGTCACATCAAGGGAGACAGGATTTTGCAGGAAATATCACAGATAGTAATAAACGCAATTAGTGAGGAGGACAAGCTGTTTCGATGGGGCGGAGACGAATTTATTATTCTTATATCCGGGAAATCCTCCGAGGATACATATAAAGTTGCTGAAAGGATAAGAGATTTGATAGAATCTAACGATTTTGGGATAAAGCATGATAAAGTAACTATAAGCATAGGGGTAGGCGAACATAAATCAGCTGAAAGCATGGATCAATTTGTTTCACGGGTAGATGATGCCTTATTAACAGCAAAATCTGGTGGGAGAAACAAGGTTGAAATGTGTTAGAATAATATAATATTTTCAAATTTGAAATAGCTTTATCAATTATGAAAAATAACTTAGCTTTTGCCATTGATAAATCAGCAGGGATATTTTTGAATAGATTATATAAATGTAGATAGACAATGGATGTGACGCGATTAACTTCATAATGGCATGGAATTTGCTATATTACTTTATAGTACTATACAATAGGGAGGAATAAAATTAATGTTAACTAAAGAAGTTGCAGATAACTATATTCTGATCTTAAAAAGTGAATTAATCGAAGCTCTTGGTTGTACCGAACCTATAGCAATTGCCTATGCAACAGCTAAAGCTAAGTCAGTCCTGGGAAAATCACCTGAAAGGTTAGAGGTCGGGTGCAGCGGAAATATTGTAAAGAATGTAAAGGGTGTTGTGGTGCCCAATACGGGTGGACTTATAGGCATTGATGCCGCAGCTATTGCCGGGGTCATAGGCGGAGATGCGGATAGGGGACTGCAAGTATTGGAATCTGTTAAGAAAGAGCAATACAGTATCATAAAGGAATTGACTGAGGGAGATTTTTGTAAGGTTTATCATCTTAAAGGTGTTGATAAGCTTTATATTGAAGCCAAGGTATATGCGGGAAATGAGTCCGCAGAAGTTTATATTGAAGATGCCCATACTAACATTGTTAAAATAGTAAAAAACGGTAAGATTCTGTTTGAAAATAAAAGCGGCGACTGCAATGATCCCAAATTGGCAGGAGATAAGACTCTTCTCAATGTAAAGGATATTATAGAATTTGCAGATTCTGTTGATCTGGGGATACTTAATGAATTGCTCGAACGGCAGGTTAAAGTTAACACCGCTATTGCGGAAGAAGGTATCAGAAACGACTATGGCGTCAGTGTCGGAAAAACGCTTCTGGAGAATTACGGCAGCGATGTAACGGTTAGAGCAAGGGCAATGGCAGCTGCAGGAAGTGATGCGAGAATGAGCGGTTGCTCATTGCCGGTCGTAATCAACTCAGGAAGCGGAAATCAGGGAATTACCGTTTCTCTTCCTGTAATTGAATATGCAAGGGAATTAAAGGTAAGCGAAGATAAACTCCATAGAGCATTGATTATCAGTAATCTTGTTTCTATTCACCAGAAAGCCCAGATAGGAAATCTCTCGGCATATTGCGGTGCTGTAAGTGCAGCAGCGGGAAGCGGCGCAGGGATAGCATATCTCAACGGGGGCGGTTATGATGCGATTTCAGGGACAATCATCAACACTATTGCAAATATAGGGGGCATGGTCTGTGATGGAGCAAAACCCTCCTGTGCTGCAAAAATCTCTACTGCCGTAGGTGCAGCTATACTGGGATATGAACTTAGCTCAAAAGGCAAAGCCTTTAAGAGCGGAGAAGGTCTTGTAAAGAGCGGAGTTGAGGAAACTATCAAAAGCTTTGGAAGAGTAGGCAAAAAGGGAATGGAAGGTACTGATATTGAAATAATAGATATTATGCTGGATAAATAGGTACAAAGGGACAAGAGAATAGTATTTTTCTCTTGTCCCTTTATCCCCCTTAATAATCATTTAGTTTTCTGTATAGCGTGGTTATGCTCATACCTAGCTTTTCTGCAATCTTTCGTTTTCCCTCAGTAGTATTGCCATATTTGGTTAATAGCTTTTTCAGAATCTCTTTTTCATATTCTCTTGTCATATCATCCAAACTTTTTAAATCATCCGTTTCCATAGATTTGCTTTTCAGAAAATATTCAGGCAAATCATCCGAGGTAATTTCATCAACAAAGGAAAAATTTATAGCGTATTCCAGTATGTTTTCCAGTTCTCTTACATTTCCTGGCCAACTATAGTTCATAAACATAGTTTCTACATCCTTAGAAATATGCTTTAGTGGTTTATTCATTTTTTTGCACAGCTTTTTTATTATATATTCAGAGCACAAAAGGACATCTTCTTCTCTGTCCTTTAAGGACGGCAAATGCAGAGGTATAACATTTAACCTATAATATAAGTCTTCCCTGAACTCACTATTTCTCACCATCTCTTCAAGGCTTTTATGGGCAGCGGAAATTATTCTTACATTAACGTTTATTTGTGCTGAGCCGCCTATCCGGTCTATTTTTTTATCCTGAAGAACCCTGAGCAGTTTTGCTTGAAGATGCAGAGGAAGGTCTGCAATTTCATCAAGAAACAATGTGCCGTTATTGGCCTGTTCGAACTTACCGGCTTTCCCTTTTTGACTTGCTCCGGTAAAAGAACCTTTTTCATATCCGAAAAGCTCAGATTCAATAAGGTTTTCAGGTAATGCAGCGCAGTTTACCGCAACAAAAGGACCATCTTTTCTATAGCTTGCATTATGTATGGATCTGGCAAACAATTCTTTGCCTGTGCCGCTTGTACCTTGAAGGAATATAGTGGAATCAGACTTGGCAGCGATTTTTGCTTTTTCTATCACATTCTGCATAACTTGACTGCGTCCTATAATGTTTTCAAAAGTAGTTTCATCATTACTATTATAGGTCATAGCTATATTGATAATTTCATCAAGAGTATCAAAATCAATAAGAGTAGAGATGTTTTTATTATCAAGTATTGTGTAATTTACTTTGTAAAGAACTTTTTTTAACCGGTCTCCAATTTTCCAGCTGCCAATTATTTCTCTGTTGTTTGTATCTTCGGCCTTGAAATTTTTAATAATATTTCCGATTTTTTTATTTATGATTTTATCGGCAGAAAAGTCAATATTCAGGGATTTTATCGCTTTTGAATTTATATATATAATCCTCTGCTCTTTATTTAATATGATAATACCCTTATTTATGGAGTTTATTATACCGTTTATCTCAGCTATACCCATATTGAGCTTATTTACCATCTTGATGCTTACGATCTCTTTTTCGATGCTCTCAGCAAAGTATCTGAGCATGCCAAGATATTCCTCTTTCTTTTTCACAATCAATTCATCCTGGGTCTCATTAAAGGATGCAAAACTTACAACACCGATAATGTCATCTTCAACTTTAATCGGCAGAATCATGCTTTTTAGCTCTTTGCACGTATCTGAATTGTTGCAGGTTTGACATATGGGATTCTTTTTATCATACAGATTTAATTCTTCTTTTCCGCTTTTTAGTACTTTTGCGAATAAAGAATTTTCCGGGCTGTTTTCATTGATGCTATGAAAAAAATCACCTGTTCCCGCAATCCTTAACAGATTCTCATCTACAACCGTGGTTTCTATATTTAGCAGGGATGAAAGAGACTCACATTGAGATTGAATTTTGTCATCAATAAGCTTCAAGTATGACATATCAGTAACCTCCGGAATCGTATTTCACAAATAGTTTATCACAAAATACTTGGCACTTAAAGAGAAGGATAGGAAATACCTCAATTGCGATCATCTTAAACAGGGCAGGCATGTCTGTAACCTCCATTGCGGGAAACCTCGGGAAATAGGCAGGCCTGATTCTATTAGAATCATGAAAGCTTGCCTATTTCCCTTTTTTGCACAACACAAATGTATGAACAAATGTTTAAACAATAGTGTTGACACAACATACAAATGTATGATATCTTTTGTTTGGGGTGATAAATTATGGAAGTTAAACTAGATTGTTTAATACCTTATGAAAAAGCAATATCGGATGCTGATTCAGTATTTCGGGCTGTTGAGAATAACGATAAGGTAGTTCTGATTAAAGACAACCAGCCGGTATATATTATTTTTAAATATGATGCCGTTAAAGGGTTTGTAGAAGAGACAATAAATGCTTATTCATATAGAAACACACTACATGAAGCGATGAGAATTGTTCTCTCTGAAGCAGAAGATAATACAATGCACGCAGCTATTCTTGCAGATGAGATTTTTAAGAGAGGACTATATTTTCAAAGAGATGGAGGTAAAGCTCAATATAATCAGATACGTGCAAGGTGTGGACACTACCCGAATCTGTTTGTTGCTTTGCCAAGAAATTTTATTAAGTTAAGGGAGGATGTTTTGTGAATATTTGAAAATCAATAGTATGTCCTCTCGGTTAAAAAGAAAATGGTAAATGTACGAAAGTTGCTGTCTAGGTTGCAATAGTTGCGAGATTGCAGTTAAAACTGCAACTTGTATAAAATAGCAGTCTGAACTGCAGTTTTATTCACATAGATAATTAGAGTTACATATAAAACGGAGGTGAGAATATGTATTACGCAATAATAGGTGATCTGGTTGCTTCTCGTAGTTATGAAGACCGACTTCATGTGCAAGAAAAATTGAAATATAATTTAAACGAAATTAATAGAGAATATTCAAATGAAATAGGAGCTAATTTTTTAATTACATTAGGTGATGAGTTTCAAGGATTATTAACTCAGCCGCTTCATTTATTCCCAATTATTGATAAGATTAGGTTTTCCATGTATCCTGTAAAAATACGGATAGGGATAGGAATTGGGAATATTAATACTGAGATTGATAGAAGTCAGGCAATTGGAGCTGATGGGCCGGCCTATCATTTTGCACGTAAGATGATAGAAGAAATTCGGAAAGATGAAATTAGCCAGCAAAGGAAACTACAGGATATTAAGATTGCTTCACAACAGGAAGATAAGTATATAGAACTAATCAACAGTAATCTAAGTTTGTGTACATGTTTGGAGAACTCATGGACACAAAAACAATTTGAGACAATAGATCTGATTCTGTATAAAAATATTTCTCAGAAAGAGGCTGCAAAAAGACTGGGAATATCTGCCTCCAGTATACAGCGGCGCTTAAATAGCGCTCACTACTTCAATTATAAATTTGCAAGGGAACTGGTAGGTAAAATATTATTAGGTAGGTGGAAAGGTATAGATGCTAAGTAGAATTATTCTATGCACTTTACTGGCACATATTATTGGTGACTATTATTTTCAGACATCAAAATCTGCAGAAGAAAAGTTCAAAAGCTATAGTATGCTTTTCTTGCATGCTGGTATATATTGTATCCCTTTTCTGACCTTATACTTATTCAGCAATAAAGATTTCATGCTTTTTAAACTTGTTTTATGTCTATGCTTTTCACATTTGATTATTGACTTTATAAAGGTTGGGGCTTTCCATACGAAATATTGGACCAAGTATAAAAATAGATATGTGGACAGAGAGGTAGTAATATATTTAGCAGATCAACTTTTACATATTGGACTTATTTTAGGATTATGTATTTATTTTGTTAATTCAGGTTTAATTCTTCATCAAGTTACGTTTTTTGATAGAATAGCAATAGATATAGGAATTTCTATTGGAAATGCTATAAGATGGACATTGCTGATATTATTACTATTTAAACCTTCCAATATTACTTTTTCAAAATTATTTAAATTGTACAAGCCTGTTGGAGATATTCCGTCCATAGCAACCACGAAAGAAAATGAAATTAAAGCTGGGGCAATGATTGGTTTTTTGGAAAGGGTGTTGCTTGTCATATTCTTTTCTATTGAGCAATATTCATCTATTGCCTTGGTTATGACCGCAAAATCAATAGCCCGGTATGATAAACTATCTAAAAATGAAAGTTTTGCTGAATATTATCTGATTGGGACATTATCAAGCATGATTATGGCAATATCAGCTTATTTTATAGTATTCAAAATAATATAAGAATGTAAGTGGAGGGTTTACAGGTACCTTGACCCATGTAGTTATAGGAGGAATGATAAATTTGAGAATTCTAAATAAGCTCAAGATTCCATTAATACTGCTTGTGATATTAGT
>JAQVFD010000177.1 GCA_028697435.1 Clostridiaceae bacterium | reverse complement strand
CAAATCACTCCTGTCGATGTTTTCTGGACAATTACATTTTACAGTTTGATTTGTATGATGGGAAGGGGTTTTTACCTCTTCCCTTTATTTTCGCCAATTATTTTGCCAATGAAAACTATACTCTTAGGGCAAAAAAACTATCCGGATAAAGTTCTGCCGTATCCCCAATGTAGGTATCACTGCGAACGCTCCCGAAAAAGAAATAGAAGCCAGCAAATACGCATGGCTTCTGACTTTGCAGGTGGTGGACGATAGGGGGTTCGAACCCCCGACCTCTGCGTTGCGAACGCAGCGCTCTCCCAACTGAGCTAATCGCCCTTCAATCATTCTATTGGCTTCAATTTTGCTGTAAAATGCCTTAAAACCTTGGGCTCATATTCAAAATCCAACCCCTTTAATTCATGAGCCTTATCTAATAAGGATATTAGAGCATCAGCGACATAATCCATATGGCTGTTGGTATAGACTCTTCTCGGTATTGTAAGTCTCATAAGCTCAAGAGGTGATTCCAATTGTTCTCCTGTCTCCCCATCTCTTCCGAGCAGGAATGAACCTATCTCAACTGCTCTTACTCCTGATTCAATGTATAATGCATTTGTTAAAGCCTGGGCCGGGAACTGGTAATATGGTATATGAGGCAGCATTTTTTTTGCATCTACGAATACTGCATGTCCTCCTGTCGGATATTGAATCGGAACTCCACCCTCCATAAGCCTGTAGCCAAGATATTCTACCTGGGATATTCTGTAATGCAGATAGTCTTCATTTACTCCATCCCTAAGCCCTCTTGCAAGAGCTTCCATGTCTCTTCCCGCAAGTCCTCCGTATGAAACAAAACCTTCGTATGGAATTAAGGTAGTTTTTACTGCTGTTAGTAATTCCTCATCTTCCTTTATGCCGATAAGTCCACCTATATTCACTATTGCATCCTTCTTGGCACTCATAGTAAAACCTTCTACATAAGAAAACATCTCATGAACTATCTCTACAATACTCTTGTTTTCATACCCTTTTTCTCTGCGCTTTATAAAATAGGCATTCTCCGCAAATCTTGCAGCATCTATGAATAGCCTGATACCGTACTTTTTAGCAATAGCCTGAACCCCTCTTATGTTCTCCATTGATACAGGCTGTCCTCCAGAACTGTTGCAGGTAATTGTGATCAGAATAAATGCAATATCCTCTCTGTTATGGTTCTTTATGAATGCTTCCAGCTTGTCAAGGTCGAAATTTCCTTTCCAGTCATAAGGCTCTGTAGTGTTAAAGGCCTTCTCCGTTATAAAATTTAAAGGTCTCCCGCCGTTTAACTCAATATGAGCCATTGTAGTATCAAAATGCATATTCCCAAGGACGTATTGACCCTTTTTCTTTATAAGGTTTGGGAACAATACTTTTTCTGCACCCCTGCCTTGATGGGCAGGTACACAGTACGGATACCCTATGATATCTTTTACTGCTTCTACAAGATTATAATAGTTCCTGCTTCCTGCATAGGACTCATCTCCAAGCATCATGCCTGACCACTGGTTATCGCTCATTGCTCCTGTACCACTGTCTGTAAGAAGATCTATGTATACATCTTCTCCTTTTAAAGCAAAGGGATTATAGCCTGCTGCTTTAAGAGCTTTTTCCCTCTCTTCTCTGGTAATCATCTTTATTGACTCCACCATTTTGATTCTAAAAGGCTCAGCTACAGGTTTATACAAAATAATTCCTCCTTTTTCTATTAAGATCGATTGTCAGTGCTTTGTTGTCCTAATACATATCTACTTTAATTATACATTTATAGGTCAAATATTCAAACTAAAAAATTTCAGTCCTCAAAGCTGCCAACCGGATACAAGGGGAAATCGGCAATTAATGCTTCAGCCCTCTCCCTGCAGTAAGCCAAATTTGCTTCCTCTTCCGGTGCCGCTGCCACTTGATTCATTATCACTGCAATCTCTTTAACTTCGGCTTCTTTTAATCCTCTCTGGGTTATTGATGTGACCCCGATTCTCACGCCGCTGGTAACAAGAGGTGATGCGGGATCAAAGGGTATCTGATTTTTATTGACTGTAATTCCCACTTCATCAAGAGCATCTTGAAACAGCTTTCCGCTTATTCCTTTTGATCTGAGATCCACCATTACAATGTGGTTGTCCGTTGTGCCGCTGACAATACGGAACCCGAGACGGGCCAATTCCTCTGCCAATGCTTTTGCGTTCACAAGTATCTGCTTCATAATGCTTCGGAATTCTGCGGATGCTGCGTACTTCATCGACCATGCCTTTGCTGCCATTGTCGTCAAATGCATTGAACCCAATGACCCCGGAAAAACCCCCTTGTCAATCAGCTTTGCATGCTCCTTCTTGCAGAGGATGAATCCGCTTCTGGGTCCGCAGAAGGTCTTTGTCGTGGATGATGTTACAAAATCGGCGTGAGGCACCGGGCTGGGTATTGCCTTGGCAGCCACCAAACCGCTTAAATGTGCCATATCAACCATAAAGTATGCCCCGACAGATTTTGCAATTCGGCTTATTCTTTCGTAGTCAATCAATCTAGGATATGAACTGCCCCCTGCTATAATCAGTCTGGGTTTTATTTCTTCCGCTTTTTTCCCTAATTCATCATAATCAATCATTTCTGTTTCAGGATTCACACCGTAAAAATCATAATCATACACCTTGGAAAGGAAATTCGCAGGGCTCCCATGAGTCAGATGTCCCCCCTGATCAAGCCTCATGCTGAGTACCTTATCCCCGGGTTTTAGAATTGCCGCATAAACCCCATAATTAGCCGTGGAGCCTGAATAAACCTGAAAATTAACATGCTCCGCTCCGTATAATTTCTTTGCCCGCTCAATTCCTAAGAGTTCGAGCCTATCGGCTTCATGGGAGCCTGCCTGGAATCGTGCTCCCGGGTAACCCTCCAGAGTTTTATTCGTAAATATGCATCCTGATAACTCCATAACCTCCAAAGGTGCCGTGCTTTCTGAGGCAATCATTTCAATATTGTGCTCCTGGCGTCTTAATTCATCGGCAACTATTTCATAGATCTCAGGATCTGTAATTCGGGTACGCTTTAACATTTCCATCCCCCTTTTCTTTTCTCTTACCAATGACTTTACAGGTTGCTTTTTCACGTTTTACTCACTAAGTTATTTCCAATATACAACAAATGACCGTATTTGAAAAGCATAGCTTTCTATCCCGTATACATGATTCAATGTTATAGAAAATGCCCCTTTCTATGCTATAATTCAAGTATAGAAACATTCAGACTTCAATGAAACAAAGGAGGATACTTCTATGCAATTCAAAAAGCTATATGAAGATCCCGTTATTGAAGAACCCTGATTTTCCTCTGACAGAATAGCTGTTGTTATTGAGAGCAGCGGCAAGAATCTTTATGGCGTTTTATACACAGCAGCAGGTAGAGGTCCTCATCCTACCATGGTTTTGCTTCACGGCTTCCCGGGTACCGAGAGAAATCTCGATATGGCTCATGCTTTCAGACGGGCTGGCTGGAAAAACAAATTTAACCTTAGGGTAACATAAAAAAAATATGAACATATTATAATAAATATATGAATAATTATTGTTAATTAGCAGGATATTCCTACATATTTATCGAATTGATTAAAAAATATACTCCCAAATAAAAGGAGGATGAAATATGAGTTTTTTAAAAAATCTTTCGGAAAAAGTCGTTAACACGGCAAAGGTAGTAGGCGATAAATCACAGGATATGGTAGAAGTAAGCAAGCTGAAGCTCCATATTACACAGCTTGAGGGAGATATTAAAAAGCTGAAGTTTAATATGGGCGAACTGGTTTACAATGCTTTTGCCACAGACACTGAATTTCCCGCTGAAGAAGTAACAAGAATCGGTGAAGAAATAAAAGCCAAGTATGCCGAAATTGAAGAAACCAAAGTAAAGATACAGGAAGTACAGGCCGATTAAGTTTATGACAGATCGAAGGGTAGACGGGGACGTTTCTCTTGTCCCGCAAGCGGGACAAGAGAAACGTCCCCGTGTATCTTTACCCGTGTAACCGAGCTATTGACTTAGTCCAAGGTTCAGGGTGAAGGTTGAGGAATTTTCATCTGTTTCATATACTTCTATGGATGCATTATATTTTTTTCCTTTCCATTCTACATCCTTAGTGACCATATAAGAGTCTCCGCTCCAGCCTTTACTTATCAGCATATCCATGTAGTCCTTTGCTTTTTCCTCATTGACTCCGTCATAGGTATAGTTAGTATACCATATTTGGTCCGGTACACTTTCAATAAGCTCCACATCTCCGATTAAGGTACCTTCTTCAGGAGGTATCACATCGGCCGGCAGCTTATCGGCAGGCCAGGCTCCGAGTTCCGAGGTATATATGTTCATCTGTATATGATCATCCCCCTGCCAGTTGAACCTTAATTCATATATTCCCTTGGTGGCTATGGACTCTCTGCCTTCCTCAACGCTCCAACCTTCATCCTTTAGTTTACCGAGGTATTCACTCAAGGCTTCCTCGTCGGTCTTACTGATCTTGATGATAAAATCCTTGCTGTCTCCCCCCGAGTTGGCAATTTCTCCTCCCGTATACTCCGGAATCTCTGAAGGAACCTTATCCGCCGGCCATTCTTTGTTTGTCAGGGTTTCCATTACTTCCATGGCATTATCCACTGCCTTCTGGGTATCCTCCGCAGCCTGTTCTTCAACAGCCTTTGCTTCAGGCTTCCCGCCGCAGCCGGACATCAGTGCCGCAATCAATATACAGCTGAATAAAGCTAGGATAAGCTTTTTCATAACTATTCATCTCTTTCTTTTTTCATTCTCACGTGATCGTCTTGTTATTTATATTCTCCCTGCCAGAGCACCTTTTTGACTTGTTCATGCTTATCAGGGGTGAAAGCAT
>JAQVFD010000176.1 GCA_028697435.1 Clostridiaceae bacterium | reverse complement strand
TTATACAGTCGGCAGTGGCAGTAAAGGTCCTGGACAAATTCTCAGAGCTTGCCAGAGAAAACCGGCCAAGGCATAGGGATTCCAGAACAGAACTACTGACAGAACGTGAGACAGAGATATGCCGGTTGATAGCAGAGGGAAAGAATAACAAGGAAATATCCGATGAGCTCTACTTAAGCGAAGGCACAGTTAAGAATCACATTACAAGGGTGCTTATTAAGCTGGACCTAAGGGACAGGACTCAGCTTGCGGTATTTACAATAAAGAATGATCTTTAAGGCGGCACTGCCGCCTTTTTTGTGCAAAAAGTCATAGGGTATGATGATAAAGATGTGATTTAAGATACAAGAAATATGGCTTTTCAATATGTATAATGATATCGTAAGAAAATTTTGGAGGGATTTACAATGAGAAAATCAATGATTGCGATATTAGCATTATTACTTATAGCAGCATTAATCGGCTGTAGCTTCGACAGTCTTGAAGGCTATAAGAACGCGGTGAAAAAGACAGATCAGATAAAGAAAGGCCGGACAGAAGGGGAATTCTCCCTGGTTATGGATTTTAACACTGAGAAAATGACAGAAGAACAGATTAAGGAGCTGAACTATGTTAGAAATATGAAGGGAAGCTTCAATGTTGCTTATGATGATGAAATGGAGAAGGGAATTTTCAGGAACTACTTAAATATGGGCGGCTTGGGCTTTGACCTGGATCTTTTCGTGAATGGAGAAGAAATGTTTATGAAGCTGCCGGTTATTGGTAAGTACATGAGATTAAGCGAGATGAAGGAGTACATGATCGGTACACCGGAAGAAGATCTTGGGTTTGTTGATCGGAAAACACAGGATGCGATTAATGCAAAGTGGCTTGGACTTTTGAAAAAGGAAGATATTTTCAAGGGTAAGGCCATAGTACTCACTACTCCCGACGGGGAGGTAAAGACTACTGAATACACCATAATATTGAATGATGAGCAAATCAAAGACCTGGCCATGTACAGCATGGATATGTTATACAAGGATGAAAAACTTAAGGAAAGCTATGAGAAGTATATCAGCAAAAATATTGAGTCCCTGAAGGATACATCCCCGGAAGAACTGCTTTCGGACATGAAGGAGAGCATTAAGAATTATACTGTTGAAAGCTTTGGATATACAGCCTATGTAGATATAGACGGGTATATAGTAAATGAAATGGTTGAAATCACATTAGAGGTTGATAATGCGGAACCGGGGGCAGTAACCAGGGTAAGTTATGAATTAAATATAAAGAACTGGGACATAAACAAAGGGCAGGAATTTGACTTTCCCGCACTGACAGATGAAAATACTGTGGATATGGATAATATGGAACAGAACATGCCCTTTAAGATTGAGGCACTGTTCAATAAAAAGGACTAAGAGGGGTAACGAAATGGCGTTGTTAAAGGTAGAAAATCTGCATAAAAGCTTTGGCGGTACAAAGGCAGTGGACGGCATAAGCTTCAAGGTAAACAGGGGAGAGGTATTTGGACTGCTTGGTCCCAATGGGGCAGGAAAGTCAACTACCATTTCCATAATATCTACTTTAATGCTTCCTACAGATGGGGAGGTGTTTTATAAAGAGACTAACATATTAAAGGAGCCGAATTCCATCAGAAGGAATCTGGGCGTGGTACCCCAGGATATAGCCTTGTATCCTACACTCACGGGCTATGAGAATCTGCGTTTTTGGGGGAACATGTACGGGCTTAAAGGAGCAGAACTAAAAAAAAGGATCAATGAGGTTTCCGAAATAATTGGTCTTAATGGTCGCTTGAAGGATAGGGTGGATAAGTATTCGGGAGGAATGGAAAGAAGGCTGAATATCGGAGCGGCACTGCTGCATAAGCCGGAGCTCCTTATTATGGATGAACCGACGGTAGGTATAGATCCTCAGTCAAGGAATCATATATTGGATACCGTACTGGAGCTTAACAGGCAGGGGCTTACAATCATATATACCAGCCACTACATGGAAGAGGTGGAGTACCTATGCAGCCGTATCTGTATAATGGATCAGGGAAGGATAATAGCCTCCGGGACCCAGGAAGAGCTGGTGGAGCATGCAAAAGGGCAAACCAGGATAAATATCAAGCTTGATAAGATAGACAGGGATATATTGCAAAGCCTCGAAGCCATAAATGGAGTAACCAAAGCAGAGTTGGTAAAGGATGAAATATTTATATCGGGGGAAAACGTTGATATGGTTCTGGCGGATATTATTGGCAGGATAACAGGACTTGGTATACGCATTTCATCCATTGACGTCAGCAAGCCGAATCTGGAATCTGTTTTCCTGCACTTAACAGGAAAAGCCCTGAGGGATTAAGGAGATTAAAATATGAAGGTAATAAGTATCATAATAAAGGATTTGAAAACGATACTAAGTGATAAAAAGGCTCTGGCGATCATTATTGTAATGCCCCTAATAATAATGACAATATTAAGTTCTGCCCTGAGGGGGGTATTTGCAGACGGAGATGACTGGGGCATTGACAGGGTAAATATTGCAATAGTGAAGCAGTATGATATGAATGAAGATTCTCAGAGGTTTGACAAGGCTCTAAGGGATGGCTTTCTTGCAAAGGGAATAGGCGAGGAGGCTGCTGAGGAGTTGAGAGTGACCGGTGAGGATTTAGACCCGGAGGGGATATTCTTTGAGGATTTCCTGGGCAGTGAAGATGTGACAAAAATCATAGCATATAGTGTAGAGAAGGAGAAAAGAGCCTTTGAACTGCTGGATAGCGGGGAAGTTTCTGCAGTGGTGCTTCTTCCGGAGAATTTTATATACGATATGAAAATAAACCTTCTGACACCCTTCAGAAACAAAACTGATATAAGGGTGCTGACACATCCGGACAGGAGCATGAGCGGTCAAATAGTCCGGAGTATTGTAGAAGCTTATTCCGATTCAATGACTTCGGTTATAATAGGGAAAAATGTTCTCATGGAAGCTGCTATAGAGCATAACCTCATGGAAGATAGCTTCAATGGAATGAAAGAGGCTTTGGACGACATCACAAAAGCAATGGAAGGAATAGGGGCAAAAATAGATGTTGTTAATGCAGAGGGCAGAAAACCTATCAAAAGCTCTGACTATTATGCTGCAGCAATGGCTGCAATGTTCATACTCTTTGCAGCCGGTAACGGAGGAAGAATGCTTCTTTCGGAGAAGGAGAATATAACTTACCAGAGGATGATAATAGCCGGAACACCGAAATTGGGGATATTGGCGGGAAAGTTTTTCACTGTTTTTCTGATTGCCCTGCTTCAGATAAGTATAATGATTACATTCTCACGTTTTGTGTTGAAGGTTCAGTGGGGAAGTGCATGTTCGGTTGTTTTAATCAGCTTATGTGCTGCATTTGCAATAGCGGGAATCGGAAGCATGCTTGCAGCAGCCACATACAGGGCAGGCAATTACAAAATGGCAAACATATTTGAGACGGTTATCCTGCAAGCCATGGCACTTTTGGGAGGCAGCTTCTTTCCGATAGATATACTGCCTTCGATAATGCAGAAGCTGAGCTTTTTGTCTATCAGCGGTGCAGTTTTGAAAGCATATCTTAAGATCATGATGGGATATGGGGTACAGGGTATTATGAGCAATATTGCAGCATTGGCGGCAATAGGATTTATATCTGCAGTGCTTTCGGTTCTGATACTCAGGGAGAATGGAGGGGTGAGGGATGCTCAGTATAATAAGACTAAGACTGTTAGGGCTTAGGGACGATTTTGCGGTAATTGTACTTATGACCATTATGGCCCTTGGCTTCACCGCTATTTTCGGTATATCTTTTGATGATTTCAGACCGACGGTACCGGTTGTGGATGAGGACAAGAGCGGTTATTCTGAAGCTTTAATAAATGAGCTTAAGAAGGATAAGGGATTAAGCTTTATAGCTTTGGATATGAAAGATGCGGCAGCAGAAGTGGAAGAAGGCAAGACACTTGCCGCACTTATTATACCAAAGGGCTTTGATGAAAGTATAAAAATCGGCGAAAAAGCTTCTTTAGGGGTACTGAAAGTCAAGGACGACATTCTGATATTCACAATGCAGAAAGTAGTATCGGGTATAGTTCTTAAAATGGCAGGGAGTGAAAGGATAGCAGATATTACTGCGGATTTTATACACACACATAAGTCTGAAGCCGGTCAGGCTGTGAAGGTATCCGCATATCGAAGCGTAATTGAGGCATGGGAATACAAAAGACCTATGGAAGTAACCTCTACTGTTTCCGGAACAGAAGAAGACAGCAGCTACGACAATCTTAAACATTCTATGATAGGATTTTCCTTGTTTTTCTCAATGTATACCATGGTGTTCGGTATAGGCACTATATTAAATGACAGACAGTATAAGACCTGGCAGCGAATGCTGATAACCCCCGTATCCAAAGCCTCAATACTTGGTGGGAATATGGTGACGGCATATCTCGTTGGTGTCATTCAAATAGGAATATTGATTATTGGGGGAAAATATCTGTTGGGAATTGACTGGGGAAACAGTATTTCAGGAGTTCTCACCGTGGCTGGTTCTTTTGTATTTGCCGTTACTTCAATGGGACTGATGCTGTCCGGTGTGGTAAAAACCCATGCTCAGCTTTCTGCGGTTACCCCGGTGGTGCTAACCAGTACTTCGATGCTGGGAGGGTGCATGTGGCCTTTGGAAATAGTAAACAATAGGGCGTTACTTTTCCTGGCGGAACTCACACCTCAGAAATGGGCAATGCAGGGAATGGAAAGTATAGTATCCAAGGGGATGGGGTTTGAGGCGGCAGTATACCCTGCCATTGTACTTATGGTAATGGGTGCATTGTTTTTTGCCATTGGAGTAATCTTAATAAAGTACGAATAATATTTGGAGCAAAAATAAAAA
>JAQVFD010000175.1 GCA_028697435.1 Clostridiaceae bacterium | reverse complement strand
TTACTTAAAGGGATGGCTTCTTCTTTCCATAGAATTAAGCGAAACGCCTACAAGGGCATATGTTATAAGTATGCATGATGAAGCCGAATCAAAAAAATCATATTATGAAAAAGCCGGCGCAGAAACAAATCAGGATGTTGTGGACGAGCTTGTTTTTGAGAAGCTGGATTCCTTATTTAATAACAGGGAAATAGCTGCCGAAAAAGATACTGACGGTGAACAAAAATAAAAAGACTTATATATATATGTCGTGAAAAAGATTTATCATTATAAAATCAGTGCCTGAACTTTTATGTTGCACAAAAAGGTTTTGCACTTATATGACAAAATCCCTAACGGGTTTTGTCACTTGATGAAGATTCTGATTTTGTGTTAAAGTAATGTATTTTTCACGACATATGAATTGCGGAAAATGTGACCTGCCATTTGAATTCCAATGTAAAATGTTTGACAGGTCACATATAGCATTAAATTTTATGATACCTGAAACTAAGGCGTCTTTTTTTTCGTCAAAAATTATAGTAGGGCCCGGGGGGTTACCGGGAACATGTACTGTATAGGAATTGTAATATTACATATCGGTTACTTTGCTGAAAGTACAAGGATAGTCTGGTAAAATAGGCATATATGATAGCCTGAACAATGGTTCAAGAAATCTAAAATAAGGTATAAGTGAATGGGGTAATGATTATGAAAAGAATCAGTGGCAGTAGATTTTTAATTAAGGTATTGGTTGTACTACTTATAGCATCTATGACATTTCCGGGAGCGGTGTATTCTCTGGAATCGGCCAAATTGATAGAAGACGGGCAGCACATAGGCCCCGGTACATATTACAGAAACATGAATTATATTACACCTAACGGCAACTTTATGGTCAACATGATAGAGAGTAAATTTGATTCAGAATATATCAGGATTGGAGCGGCAGACAGCGGAAGCAGTTTGACTAACAAGCCTGTGTCTTATCAAGCTTTGCAGAAAACCAATGATACCGGCAGGGTAATAGGCGCTATTAACGGAGACTTTTTTGACATGACAACAATCAAGGGACTTACTTTCGGAACCAGTATTATAGGAGGAGAGATTAAGACTGCGGTTAAGACTTCAACAGTATTGGGAGTTACCGATAAGGGAGATTGCTTTATTGATACATTGAATATGGAAGGGGCTGCGGCATACAAATACATACAGTATCCGGTAACTTCGGTAAACAGACTCAGATGGGCGGATCAGACTGTGATTTATACGCCGTTCTTTGGAAAGACAACCGTCAATACAGTAGCCGGTACTGATATTATAGTAAGGGGTGTTGACTTGCCTTTGAAGGCTGGAAAAGTATATACAGGAAAAATCGAAAGTATAATTCCAAACTCAAAAATTGCGGAAATACCCGAAGACGGGGTGGTTATTTCCATGCCTGCGAAAGCCTTCAAACAACTTGCAGGGGTTCCTTCCGGTGCAAAAATGAGTTTTTTTGTTAATTTTGACAAGAAGGACTTGGATTTTGCGGTATCAGGATCACCCAGGCTGCTTGAAAGAGGGGAGATTTCCCCTAAGGTAAAGGAAAGGGCGGATGCCTTGCAAAGACACCCCAGGACTGCAGTGGGAATTAAGGATAATAAGATTTATATGGTTACTGTCGACGGAAGACAACCCGGGTATAGCGATGGGATGACCCTTTATGAACTGGTGGAATTTTTATTGGGTCAAGGGGTTGAAGATGCTATCAATCTCGACGGCGGAGGATCAACGACCATGGCTGTGAGAAAGCAGGGCGATGCTGTTGCAAAACTTGCAAACAATCCTTCTGACGGAAGGGAAAGATATGTGGGAAATTCTTTACAACTAATATCTGAGGCACCTTTATCAGAACCCGCAATATTGAGATTTAATGATATTAGTGCAAAAATATTTACGAACAGCTCCTTTAAACCATCTATGTATGCTTTAGATAAGTATTATAATCTTTTGTCGGGGGATATTGGCAAGATCAGATTTGGAATTGATTCAAAGACATCAAAAATTGCTGCAGACGGGACATACAGCTCCGGCAGTCAGGCGGGCAAAGGATATTTATATGCTGCATATGGGAATACACAAAGCAAGATGCTTGTTGAAACAGTGGATAATGTAAGCTCACTGACAGTCGCAAATGATTTTGTGCTTCTTGACCCGGGAGAAAAGGTACAACTGCAGGTAAAAGCCTTCGATGAAAAAGGTGAAAAGATAATAATAAGTCCCTCTGCTGTCAAATGGGCGGTTGAAGGCAGATTGGGAACGGTGGATGCAGGTGGAGTCTTCACTGCCGGAAATAATAACGGACATGGTAAAATAACAGCTTCTGCAGGAACGGTCACAGCAGCCGTTGGGGCAAAGGTCGGCAAGACTCCGGTAATTGTTGCTGACTTTGGGACTCTTGATAATGTGGAAGCAAAATCAATAAGAAGCGATGCGGCTATAAGGCATAATCAGAAGGAGGAACCGGTAAGGATAGGAAGTATTTCTTTAAAACTTGACTATGACTTCGAAAACACGGCAGGCACTTCAGCTGCTTATGTAACCTTTAAGCAGCCGGTAAAAATACTGGGTAAACCTATAGAACTTGGGGTATGGGTCCATGGAGACGGTGGCAACCACTGGCTAAGAGGCAACTATATAAACTCGGCAGGAGAGAAAAAGGTGTTTGATTTTACCAAATCGGGGGGTCTTAATTGGAAGGGCTGGAAGTATGTATATGTTGAATTGCCGCAAAATGAGAAATATCCTATAGCTCTTGAACAGATATATCTGGCAGAGACAGCTCAGGAAAATAAGAACTCAGGAAGCATATATTTTGATGATGTAATGGCAATATATAAGTTGGATAAAGACTATTATGATCCTGAGATAGTGTCGGTGCTGCCCGAAGGTCAGGAAATAGGTGTCATCGCAGCTGATAGAGGTTATGGAATCGATCCTGCTTCTATTATGATGTATATCAACGATGCTGCCGTGAAAGTGAAATTTGAGCCTGAAACAGGAAAAATAAGCTATACTCCTGCAAAGCCATTGAAAAAAGGTGAATACAATGTGAGAGTCTCGTTGAAGGATAAGATAGGGCATTCTCTGAATCCGGAATTTACTTATACTTATATAGTGAAGTAACAGGCCAACCTCCGAGAGACAGGGGGCACAGGGGAAATACTCCCCTGTGCCCCCGTCTTTCATAGCCTATCTATTTTTTTACCGCTTCAAGTCTGTTTATCTTTATCCCCTTCTTAATGAATTTTTCTTCATATTCCGTTGTGATATTTTCGGGATAATCCCCGCCGTGCAGGTCATAAGTTATATCCAGGATCTCAAAGCCGGATTCTTTGAACTCATTAATAGAAAAATCAAAAAGCTCCCGGCTGTCAGTCTTGAACTCTATTCTTCCATTATTTTTCAAGAGGGTTCTGTACTTTTCCAGAAAGAGCTTGTGAGTCAGTCTTCTCTTGGAATGTCTGACCTTTGGCCACGGATCGCAGAAATTTATATAGAAAGTGTCTATTTCAGAAGCTTCAAAGGCATCCTCAATATCCAAAATGTTATAAGGAAGCAGAAGCACATTATGGGTATCCTTTTCGAGGATCTTCTCCAGAGCCGACAGAATTATTTCATGCCTAAGGTCTATTCCGATAAAGTTAATATCTTTATATAATAATCCCTTTGTTGATATGAACTTGCCTCTGCCCATGCCAAGCTCTACATGTATTGGTGTATTTGGATTATATCCGTCTTCCTTTATAAAATACTTCTTCCAATTGCCCTTGTATTTTTCGGGTCGAAATATAACTTTTTCATCATGTTCCTTTATTATATCAAGGGCTTTAGGATTATTCCGTATTCTCATATCTTTTATCCACCTGCCTGCAGTAGTTATGTTTCAATTATTATTCATGATCGGGTCATTGTCAATCAAGATGTTGAATTATAATATAACTTGTCACTAATTGGCAGAAGAGTTGAAATGTTAGAAATATTATAAAAAGCAATGGACAAAAGGCATTTTAGTATGTAAACTTATATATAGATATAAAAGGAGGTGTTATAGTGAAAAAAATGCAATTGTCCACTAAAATCCTGATCGGTCTCGGTGCAGGTATACTCGCAGGTATTCTGCTACAAGGTTCTCCTGCTGTGGCTACTACTTGGATCAAACCCTTCGGTACTTTGTTTCTGAACCTTATCAAAATGATAATCGTGCCTTTGGTACTTGCATCTCTTGTAGTAGGAACATGTGGGCTGGGAGATGTAAAGAAGCTGGGAAGAATCGGCGGAAAAACTGTAGCCTACTATCTATTAACCACTGCATTTGCAGTAATTTTAGGACTTATTCTTGCTAATGTATTCAGCGTAGGTGCAGGTTTCGTGCTTCCGTCCGATGTAAAAGCGGCAGAAGCCAGTAAAATACCAAGCGTAATTGATACACTGCTTAACATTATACCTACCAACCCGATAAAGGCAGCGGCTGACGGAAATATGCTTCAGATAATCGCATTTGCATTAATACTGGGCAGCGGAATAGTAGTATTAGGAGATAAAGGTAAGCCGGTCTTTGACTTTTTTGATTCACTTGCAGAAATTTCATATAAGATTACAGGGGGAATCATGGCTTTTGCTCCCTATGCGGTATTTGCTCTAATTACTCCCGTTGTTGCAGCAAACGGACCCAAGGTTCTACTGCCTCTTTTGAGCGTAATCATAATTGTATATGTGGGCTGTTTCCTTCATGCTGCTTTGGTATATTCCAGCACCCTTATGCTATTTGCGAAGTTCAGTCCCATGAAGTTTTTCAAAGGAATATTCCCTGCACAGGCCATCGCATTTACTACTTGCAGCAGCAGTGCAGCCCTTCCGGTTAATATGAAATGTACTGAGGAAAACCT
>JAQVFD010000174.1 GCA_028697435.1 Clostridiaceae bacterium | reverse complement strand
AGTGCCCTTTTAAACATTTGAGACCTGCTTTCCGGCTGTGGGGGATCCAATCCTAGTATCAACAGCAATACCTACGGCATAAGAAACCAAAGCGAAGTACGCCAGCCATCCCAATACAGGAATAATTCTCAGTACATACACAAGCAATACTCCAACCATAAGGTTTATAAACAGTGCATTATTGCCTTCCCTTTGACCTGTCAGCCTGTAACCTATGGCGACTTCAACCGCTACCATACCGGCAAAGGCAACCAGGAATAATGCTATGAATATGAAGGGTATGAATATAATTCCTATTAAAGTTATTGCCAATAGTATTGAAAGTATAACAGACGCCGGTATAAACATCACCAAAATCAGAAATCCCATGGCAAATCTCCTGCCCGGCATTATCTTGCTTTCCTCAGACATAAGCCTTATCCTATCCGGAGCAATCAGTATTGCTAGGCAGGAAAACGCGTATATTACAATTAAACCTATCATATCGCCGAAAGATACTCTGGGAATCAGACCATCAGCCTTCTTTGTACTAAAAGGCACATTGATATCAGCTATCTCACCTCTGATTACTCCATTAGAGGATTTCTCCACTCCCCCTAATATTCCGACAGCGTCTCCGCTTATTACACCATTATCCTTAACAGATACCTCTCCGAATATTGACACAACATCCCCTTCTATATTCCCCGAGACTGAAATATCTCCGAATATTGCCACCGCCTCACCTGTCAAATCTCCGTTTACAACTACATCACCGAATAACGCAACTGCATCTCCATTAACCTTAACTCCTGCGGGAATCTCTATATCATTGAATATCGCCACTTTATCCTTATTGTCCACATTGATTTCAAAGGCACAAAATATTAACACTATCAGCATCAAACCTGCCAGCAATGCTGCTCTCTTATTAACTTTCATACAAATACCTCCTAATTCTCTTGCAGCTTACGCCTGTATAGCAAGAACATATTAATAGCCATAAACGCCAATACTATCAATGTAACATAAGTTATATAATCCCTAAGCAGTACGTTTCTCATAATTAAGATTTTCCCCAAAAGCATTGAGACAACAACAACTATATCCCTCAAGATGCCGGAGACCACATTAAAACCATAGATAAGAACATTATATGCGGCAATCATTATTCCGCTATCCCTAATATAGGGCACTATTATATTAGCCGTCATATTCCATCCGAAAACTATCAGCCCAAATATTGAGATTAACCAGAAAGCAACAATTTTAGGATTCGCCGAGTATGCTCTGCGGTTAAGTATCCCTTCCATTACCCTAATCTTAAAACCAAAAGGGACTTCCACCTCGGGGAACTCTTCCAAAGTATCTATGGCTCCCTTAAGTACCAAAAATTCTTCAGCACAGCGTTTGCATTTGTCATTATGCTTTATTATCATTTCCCGTTCCAGTTCACTGATATTTCCGTCAAAATACTTCATTACCAAACTATTTATTTCCTGGCACTGCATACTTCTCACGCTCCTTTCCCCTGCTGATTAACTCTTCCTTAAGCATTTGTCGGGCCCTATAAAGCCTGTTTTTAACTATTGTAAGGGATTCACCTGTAATATCCATTATTTCCTGGTAGGATAGGTTCCTGTGATGAAATAGTATCAGAAATTCTCTGTATTTATCCGGCAGCTTCATTATTGCATCCTGCACCAGCTTTTGGTTCTCTTTCCTGATATATTCCTCCTCAGGAGTATCTTTTCCATCCTTGATTTCAAAACCGTCATCAATGGGAATCGTTTCTGCTTTTCTTTTGCGTAAACTGTCCAAACAGAGATTTGTTGTAACTTTCAATGCCCAGGTTATAAATTTATATTCGGGATTGTATTTAGCCAAGGAATTGTACATCCTGATAAATGCCTCCTGAGACACATCTTCGGCTTCTTCCTTGTTTCCCATCATCCTGAAGGCTGTATTGTATATGGCTCTCTTATACCTTTCTATAAGCACCTCAAAAGCATTTACATCTCCGGCCAGACATTGGTTTACTATTTCAATGTCGGAGGCAATCAAATTCATCCCACCCCATATGTGCATCCCGCGTCTCGTATCTCGTATCTTTATAAATATATACGCATTGGATAAAATATTGTCTGAAATAACTTATTGTGTCTATGATAATTCATCCCACATTATTATTGCATCTTCACCGGTATCTGAATAGTAACCCTTTCTTATACCGCTGTCCTTAAAACCCAGCTTTTCATAAAGCTTACGTGCAGCAATATTTGAAACCCTTACCTCCAATGTAATTCGCTCCGCCTTGCTTTCTTTTGCTTTCCGGAGCATCTCCTTTACAAGCCTTTCTCCGATTTTACGCTCCCGGTATGAAGGATGTACTGCAATATTGGTAATGTGTGCCTCATCCAGCACAATCCACATTCCTCCATATGCAACAACCTTACCCTTCACCTTGGCCACAATATACCTGGCAAGATTATTCTGCAATATCTCCGATTCAAAGGATTCCCGTGACCATGGCGAAGCAAAGCACAGCTTCTCTATTTCAGTAACCTGATCAATATCCTCCGGGCCCATGCTTTGTATATCTATCTTATTATTTTTCTCATACTCCACTTCTGCTTGGGATCTCCTGATATAGGTAAGCCTAAAAGAATTGTAAGTATCAAAAGAACCCTTATCATACATTTCCAAAGCCATACGTGCACAAGAGGCCGCTCTCGGCAGCAAAATGCCCGCCGGTGCCACATAGCATGATTCCAGCCCCCTCTTAAGCTCTTCTTTAAAAATTATTGCACCATCACCAAGAAAAGTAGTTGGTACAGCCTTATCCTTCACCAACTGTATCAAATCCTCTATCAGTATTACCCCCAGGTCATCTGATTTTACCAAACTGCCATCCTGCCATGAATATAAGCTGCTGTAAACCGTTCCTCTTTGAGCATCCAGCATCGGGCAAACATTACCTGCGCAATTATACAGGTTAAAGGCAAGTGCATCAAGAGTCGGCACTGCAACAACAGGTTTATTGAAGGTTTGAGCCATTGCTTTTATTATTGACGCCCCTATGCGCAGCCCCGTGAAAGAACCCGGACCGGCAGAGCAGGCATATAAATCTATATCGGCAGGCTTAATCCCCGATTTATCTATAAGCTCCTGGATTATGCCCATTATTTTTTGAGAATGAGCTCTGCTTATATTCAATATATATTCGGATATCAGTCTGTCATCCTCCATCAACGCTGCTGTTGCAGCAGAAGTAGAGGTATCAACTGCCAATACTTTCATTTGGCTCCATTCCTTTCACAATCTTTTGATAAACTTCTCCTGTGGGCTCCATTAATATTTCGCGTGAATTGTCACCTTTTGTATTCAATATAGTAATCCAAAGCCTCTCCGGGGGGATAATATCCCTTACACTATCTGCCCATTCCAGCACAACAACCCCATCACCGAAGAAGTATTCCTCATAGCCTAATTCATGCATCTCTTCGACGTCATTAAGCCTATAGACATCAAAATGGTATAAAGGCACCCTTCCTTCATATTCATTAATAATTGTGTATGTAGGACTGGTGACATAATCCTTTACTCCCAACCCCTTTGCAATACCCTGGGTAAAAGCTGTCTTCCCTGCTCCAAGGTCACCGGTTAAGCATACTATATTCCCTGAATTAAGCAGCTTTCCCAGCTGCTTACCGATCTCAACAGTTTCTTCAGGACTCCCGGTATATATTTTTAGCATTAATCTCCCTCCGAATATACTGATTATATCTACTTTCCTAAACCCTTCATACTTAGGCTTATTCTATTTCTGTCAAAGTCCACACCCAGGACCTTGACTTTCACTATATCGCCTACCTGTACTACATCAAGAGGTCTCCTGACAAACCTGTCAGCAAGCTCCGATATATGAACAAGCCCGTCCTGGTGTACTCCTATATCCACAAAGGCACCAAAGTCAATAACATTCCTTACAGTCCCGGTGAGTATCATATCAGGCTTCAAGTCCTTAATGTCCAATACATCAGACATTAATACAGGCTTTGGCATTTCATCCCTTGGGTCCCTTCCGGGCTTTTTCAGTTCATTGATTATATCTCTCAATGTGGGAGCTCCAATCCCTATCTCAGCTGCCAGTTCATTTACATCCATAGCTGATAGCTTATCTCCTTTTTCAAGGAGCTTCTCCGCAATATCATAGGATTCGGGATGCACTGAAGTGTTATCCAATATGTTCTCGCTTTCAGGTATCCTCAAAAAACCTGCTGCCTGCTCATATGCCTTCTCTCCAAGTTTTTTTACCTTCAGCAGCTGCCTCCTGTTTTTGAACTTACCGTTTTCTTCTCTGTAGATTACAATATTCTTGGCAATGGCCGCATTTACTCCGGAAATATGCTGCAGGAGAGACGGTGATGCAGTATTAAGATCCACCCCGACACTGTTCACACAATCTTCCACAACCCCTTTCAGGGAATCTGAAAGCTTCTTCTGTGCAACATCATGCTGATATTGTCCTACCCCAATGGACTTTGGATCTATTTTTACCAGTTCGGCAAGAGGGTCCTGCAGCCTTCTTGCTATTGAAATTGCTCCCCTTAAGGATACATTGATATCAGGGTATTCCTGTGATGCCAGCTCTGATGCCGAATATACCGATGCTCCCGCCTCATTGACAATTACATAGTGCAGGGGCATATCCATTTCCTTAATTATTTCCGCACATATTCTTTCAGATTCTCTTGACGCAGTCCCGTTGCCCAAGGATATTACTTCAACATTGTGCTTTCTGATCAGCTTCTGCAGTATCCCCTTGGCTTCCTCCACCTGGTTCTGCGGAGGAGTGGGGTACACTGTGACAGTATCCAGAAGCTTACCGGTATCATCTACCACTGCTATTTTACAGCCGGTTCTATAAGCCGG